>JAGLYT010000367.1 GCA_023132075.1 bacterium | reverse complement strand
GATAATCATTGTTGCCTGATTTTTCAGTCCGGTCATCTTTTGCAGATTTTCAAGAGGAATCCATAGTTGACCTTTATCTATAGTAGGCACATTGGTTTTCATTATTTCCACTATCTTCCCTTCAATGGCGTCGAAGGTTCCCTGCTTATCTCTCCAGCGTATAGTGATATAATCCCCGACATTTAAAGAAGCGCTCTTGGACATTCGTCTACCGATTAAAACAGGGAGTGCATCTTCTTTTAGTCCTAATTTTGCCGTGGGAATATTCAATACAGTTTGTTCCGGCTGAATACCTCTAAGTAATATAGTTTGCATCCTTCCTTCCGGATAGATTGCCGCCTGCCTGATTAAAATAGGAACAGCTTTTTTTTCTTGTATTAAACCGGTTAACTCCTCAGGTATTTTGCCATGGCTATCGTCATAGGAAAGAGGATCAAAGGGATCGTAGTTTTGATGCCAGTATTGTCCGCCGGCAATTTCATCTTTAATTACTGCATGAGAACTATGCTTGAGCATTCCGCTAAAAAGTCCCTGGTGCCATATAATCAACACATAAGTAAAGGAAAGAACAAAGACATTAAGCCATGTTCTAAGGCCTGCTCCTTTAATATTTCGATAGGCTAGTTTAGAAAGTAACATTATTTTCCTCCTGCACTTACCGGTTCATCTTTGGCTACCCGTCCGTCAATCAAATGAATTTTTCTTCTTAAAAAACCGATTACTTTTTCATCATGAGTGGCAAAGATAAAAGTGGTTTTTAAATTCCTGTTTAATTTAACCATCATTTCTAATATGTTGTAGGAATTAGCAGCATCTAAGTTTGCCGTCGGTTCGTCGGCCAGTACCAGGTCCGGTTGTTTTACAATTGCCCGGGCTACGGCTACCCGCTGTGATTCTCCGCCGGAAAGCTGTCCGGGACGGGAATTAATCTTATCCATTAATCCCACCCATTCTAAGGAAGCTAAAACCATTTTCTTTCTTTGTTCTTCCGGCATTTTCATAATCAGCAGGGGAAACTCAACATTTTCAAAGACGGTATATACCGGCAATAGGTTATAGGTCTGAAAAATAAAACCCATATGAGTACATCGCAGGTGTGCAGCTTCCAGATGGGATAATTTTTCAATTTTTTTATCCAGTACGGTAACACTTCCTTCGGAGGGGGTATCAAGTGCACCGATAATATTTAAGAGTGTTG
>JAGLYT010000366.1 GCA_023132075.1 bacterium | reverse complement strand
TTAATATTTTAAAAGCGTATGTTACTCCCCGGGAAGAAGGGTTATTAGTTTTAGAATTAAAAGGGGAAGACTCGGATTATAAAAAGAGTATAGAATATTTATCAGATATTGGCGTAGGGGTGCAGCTTTTAAGTCAGGATGTTACTCGCGATGAAGAAAGATGTACTCACTGTGGTGCTTGTGTAACGATTTGTCCTACGGGTGCTTTGCAGGTGGACCCATCTACCCGTAAGATAAATTTTGATAATGACAAATGTATTGCTTGCGGATTGTGTATAAAGGCCTGTCCTCCCCGGGCAATGAAAATCCATTTTTAATTAGTTAAGCTATATCCAGATTATCTTCTGAGATAAATGATAAAAATTCATATAAAATATATTCTTCTAATTATTATTTTTGGGTTTGTTATTTATGCTAATTCTTTAAATAATTCTTTTGTTTGGGAGGATAATATACATATAGAAAACAATGATTTCATTAAAGATTTTAGTAATTTCCCTGACCTTTTTAATAAGAATTATTTTAAATTTTCTAAAGAAACTCACGGTGTCAGTTACCGACCGATAACAACCCTGTCTTATTTTATTAATTATAAATTATGGAAATTGAATCCTTTTGGGTATTATCTTTCGAATATCTTAAATCATATTTTTAATGCCCTGTTAGTGTATTTTTTGGCTTATTTTTTATTTGTAAATAAAAAAGTAGCCTTTTTATCCGGATTGTTTTTTGTTTCCTATCCTAACCATGTCGAAGCAGTATCCTGTATTACTTTCAATGAGAATTTATTAGCCTGTATGTTTTTCGTATTATCTTTTTATTTATATATAAAGATTGAAGAAAGAAAGGAAAAAAGAGAAAAATCTCTGCTCTGTTTAAGGATTTTGTCGTATGTTTTTTATTTATTTGCTTTATTTTCTAAAGAAGTTAGTATTATGTTACCTTTGATAATTATTTCTTATGATTTTCTTTTTGTTTCTAAACAAAAAAAGGATAAACTTACTAAGAGAATTGTGTTTTCTTATTCCGGGTATATATTAATAACATTTTTTTACCTTTGGGTGAGAGTGTTTTTTTTACAAGACGTAATGACATCGATTTTTAATTGTCCGTTTCAACAGAATTATTTGTATTTAAATATCTTGAAAATGACTATGTTTAGTTTTTATTACATTAAATTATTGGTTTTTCCTACAAATGT
>JAGLYT010000365.1 GCA_023132075.1 bacterium | reverse complement strand
GTGGAAAGTTATGTAAAGTCCACTGTCAAAATTGAATTTGGTTCCAGAGCTGACCACTGGCCGGTTGAAACCTTGACAATTGTTCCTTATGTCGTGAATGTTTCCAGTAACTTGAAGATTGATGGGACATCTGTGCGTGTTTTAGCTGCGGAAAGAACTTTTTGGGAGAAAGCGACAATACTTCATATGATATACCATTATCCGGCAGTAAAGACTGTGCCGTCTCGGATGTCGCGGCATTATTATGATTTATTCGCCATGGTGGATACTCCTATATACAAAAAGTCCTTAGAAAAAATAGTATTACTAAAGGATGTATCTGAGCATAAATCTTTATTTTTTAAGTCTAATTGGGCGCATTATAAAGAGGCTAAGCCTGGCAGTTTGCGACTAATGCCTCAAGATGAACATGTTAGCCGGTTAAACGCGGATTACCGGCAGATGAAAGAAATGTTTTTTGAGGATCCTCCGTCATTTGAAAGCATTGTAGAAAAATTAAGAAGTGTCGAGGATGAAATTAACAGGATTAAACTATGAACTACTGGTGGACATCGGATTATCACTTTTCACATTTCAATATCATCAGATATTGCGAAAGGCCTTTTAAAACGGCTGACAACTTACTGTAGGATGTCCTCTATTGTCTTCCCTAACTAAAAAAGAAAGTAGTTTATCAATCGTTAGGTGAAAAGAAAAAGGAGAAGAAATATAATTATTTGGAGGAGGCTATGATAAAAAAGGCATTTGAACAGGAAACAGAATTGAGAAAAAATATGCGCGGGGGTTCTGGCGAAATAACTATTAAACATCATTTTAAAAAAGATGAGATTAACGCTCCCTGCCGGCTTTGTGCACAACTTACTATCCCTCCCGGAGCAGGAATAGGGATACATGAGCATAATGATGAGGATGAGATATTTATTATTCAGCAGGGAAAAGGGCTTATAGTTGATGATGGCAAAGAAACGGAAGTAGGAGTTGGTGATGCGATATTAACGGGTAAAGGAGCTGCTCATTCTATCAAAAATATAGGACAGGATGAACTTTTAGTTACTGCAGTTATTATAAAATATAATTAGACGGTGAAAAAAATATGAATTTTCCACAAGAAGTATTATTGCCCCAAAAAACTATATTTAAAAAAGGTTCTGCTTTACAAATTGCTAAGGAGACCCTGGAATATGGTTCGCAGGGGCTAATTGTTCATGGTAAATCTTTTGAA
>JAGLYT010000364.1 GCA_023132075.1 bacterium | reverse complement strand
AATAACTTTGTAACTTTTCATTTGCTGGGCTACTTCCCGGGAAACCGCCTCTACATAACACAAATCTGCTTCGCCATTTTTTCTGGGAGGAGTATTTACAGCAATAAAAATAATCTCTGAATTTGTTACTCCATCTTTAATGTCGGTAGTAAAATAAAGAAGTTTTTTCTTCATTGTTTTCTTCACTAATTCCTTTAGGCCAGGCTCATAAATAGGAATTTTTCCTTTTTTTAACAAGATAATTTTTTCTTTATCATTATCAACACAGATAACCTTGTTCCCCATACCGGCTAAACATGCTCCGGAAACCAACCCTACATACCCTGCTCCAATAACACATACTTTCATTTTTTTATAAAATTCCTTTCCGTTTTTAGTTTTTCAAAAATTATGCAAAATATTTTTTTAAAAATCTTTTTGTCCTTTTAGAAAAAATTGTTTATTTAGATTGCAAATAATCAGTTAGGGCTTCTTTCCAGCTTCTCAACTTATCCCACCCTTCCAGGTGCCAGCAAAAATTATCCAGGGTTGAACATTTAGGGCGTTTAGCCGGACGATTTATTTTTTCACTTCCAATAGATTTTATTTCTTTTATCTTTAAACTATTATCTTTTATTTTTAATTGCTCAACAATTTCCCTGGCAAAATCACACCAGGAACAATACTCACTATTAGTAATATGCCAAATACCGTACGGGCCGCTATTTTCTGATTGAGAAAAAGTGATAAGTTTTTCAATAGCAGCAGCTAAATCTTTAGTATAAGTAGGAGAACCGACCTGGTCATTAACTACCTCTAAGTATTCTCTCTCTTTAGCCAAATTTGTAATAGTATCTACAAAATTTTTTCCCTCCTTACCGTATAGCCATGATGTACGTACAATATAAAACTTAGTAAGCAGTTTCTGGACATATAGTTCACCATAATACTTTGACTTCCCATAAACACTTAAGGGGTTGGTCAAATCTAATTCCCTATAAGAAGACCCCTTTCCCCCGTCAAAGACAAAATCCGTGCTAATATATAAAAGAGCCGCATCAAACCTTTGGCAGGCTAAAGCTATATTTCTGGTTCCCAGCATATTTACTTTATATGCTAAATCCCTATTGCTTTCACACCCGTCCACATCGGTATAAGCTGCCGTATGTATTACTAACTGGGGATTCACTTTGGTAATCAGCTCATAAGTTTTATTCATATCGGTGATATCAAGTTGTTGAAAGT
>JAGLYT010000363.1 GCA_023132075.1 bacterium | reverse complement strand
CTCTCCAACCATTTACTGAAAGCAAGGCTTTTTTTCTGAAAACACTAAAGGATCCCTGAGCAACTAAAGTCCCTTTAAATAGTCCCTGTTGTCTTTTCACTGCTGAGATACCCAACATATAATCCCATGCCTGGATCCGGCTTAGTCTCGACATACGTTCATTTTTCACCAAGACATGCCCGGCTACTGCTCCATAGTTAGAATCACTTAAAATTCTGGCTACAATTCTTTTGACTGCGTTTTTATAAAGAAATGTATCTGCATCAACAGTTACTATTATATCATTTGAAGATTCTGTTAATCCGATATTTAAGGCATTAGCTTTTCTCCCGTGGGAAGCCTTGATGATTTTTAGATTACTAAGACCTAATTTTTCTAATTCTTTAATAGTATTATCGGATGACCCATCATCTACGACAATAATTTCTATATTATTGGGATAATCCTGTTGGATTATTCCCCGGAAGGTTTCTTTAATAACATTTTCTTCATTATAAGCTGGTATAAGAAGAGTTATGGGCGGCAAATCTTTATCTTCTATCTCTATGGGCTGGTAACGATAGACGAATAAACTTATCAAAAGTAATATATTTAAATATCCGGGAATAATGGCAATAAATAAAATAATGATAAGACTTATATAGTAACTGCCGATTGATTCTGCTAAGTAATTAATCCACCATTGGGCTAAAAAAAGGCATATCCCTGCATAAAGAAAAGCACATAGATTAATTAATAAAAATTTTTGCTTTAGTTTCATATTTTCGTTTTTAAACCTTCTAAAAAATCTATAAATTTTATCATCTTATTAAATATAAAAAATACTTTTTCTGGTTCGGTCAGATAACTGTTGTAATGTCGTAAAAGTCGTATCCGACTATCTTTGGTTGACTTATCATCCCACTATTTTTCTTGCCCTTCCCTTCCTTATTCTTATTTTACATATTCTTTTAAATCATCCCTGAATTTTTCTAATATTTTTTCCTCTTCAAAATATCTCATCTCTTCAATCTTTTCATTACTTATTATTCCTCTTCTGGTTTTATAAACGAAACAACTATTATTAAATCGGTCTTTTTATTTTTTAAACAACACATACAAATTCTGCAACTATTCTAAAATCATCATCCGATACATTTTCTAATATTATATCTTTAAACTCTTTATTGTCCGGAAATAAAATTATCTTTTTGTGCTGCCATGTGCCATCTTTAAAATATTCCTTTTCACTTTTATA
>JAGLYT010000362.1 GCA_023132075.1 bacterium | reverse complement strand
AAGAGTTTTTTCTAATAAAAAAATAGATTTTTTATTGGAAACACAGGTTACTGGAATTTTAGGTAAAGAAAAGGTAGAAGCAGTAAAAATAAAAAAGATTAAGAGTGGGGAAGAAAGAGTATTTTCTTGTGATGGGGTATTTGTCTTTGTTGGATTTAAACCAAACACTGATTTTCTTAAAATTCATACCGATCCTAAACCCGAAAGCTTAATGGAATTGGATGAAAAAGGATATGTTATAGTTGATAATAATATGCATTCGTCAGCGGAAGGGATATTTGCTTGCGGGGATTGCTGTCATAAAGTACTGCGGCAGGTAATTACTGCTTGTGGTGATGGAGCAACTGCCGCTTTTTTTGCACAAAGATATGTGGAAAAATTGACCGGAAGAGCTTATGATATTAATCCATAAAAGTATAATTTTTTTGTGAATAGTTTTATCCGGTTACCTGTTTTCTTGTCTTATTCATTCATTATTTAAGGAATTATTATTGTAAAATAAGTTATTTGGTTGCTTTTAAAATTCAGCGGGGTATTTTGTTTTAAAAGTAAAAAAATTAGGGATATTACGTAGTTTTGTATCTATTATTTTAATTGATTTTCAAAAGGAAAAACAAAAGTGGAATATTTTAGAAGAAGGGTAAGAAGTAAAGTTAAAAAGGGGGTTTTAAAAGCTTTTTTAATTTTGATTTTAGGATTGGTGCTGCATTTTTGGCGGGTAGGTGATCGAAAAATTTTTCTGTTTATCAACAGTTTTCATCAGCCGTGGTTAGATAATTTATTTTTTCCGTTGACTTTTTTGGGAGAAGGAGTAATTTTAGCTGTTTTGGTTATAGCGTTGGGATCTGTGAAAGGTTGGGGGAAGGCGATTAAAGCTGCAATTATTTTAATAACAGTAGTAATATTAATCAGGATGGTAAAATATTTTTGTCCCTGCCTGCAGCCGGCAGACCTTTATAGCCAATTACATATTTTAGGTTCAACATTAAGAAAATATTCTTTTCCTTCCGGGCATAGTGCAGGCGCAATTGCTCTGGCTACTTATTTAGGAAAGGAAATTCCTTCTTTGAGGAGAACATCCCGGATGATTGCGTTTTTAGTAGCTTTTTCTTGTGTTTATGTTGGTGCCCATTTTCCGGGAGACATAATTTTTGGTAGCGGGCTGGGATATTTAATAGCAATTCTAATTGGTTAATTTCAATGAGACTTAGAGTTTTTATCAGCGTAGCTGAGAAAA
>JAGLYT010000361.1 GCA_023132075.1 bacterium | reverse complement strand
ATGATCCGCTGGACAAGGAATGACTTTTAAATAAAAAAGAAGGAAAGAATATCATGGAAAAAAGAGCAGTAGTTGCTATAATTATGTCAATGTTGGTTCTGAGTGTCTGGGTTAAGTTTTTTTCTCCTGCAAGAAAAGAGATGGTGAAGGAAAGTGCAGTAAAAACGGAGCAAAAAAAAGAGACAGTAACCCTTAGTGAAAAGGAAATAGAAAAGGTTGAGGAAATAAAGGTAGGGGCTAAGGGAAAAGAGATAATTGTCGAAACAGATAAAATCTTAGCTTCCTTATCCACGCTGGGTGGCGGAATAAATGGGTGGAGTATAAAAGAAAAGGGAAGCTGGATCAGTTTACTTTTAGAAGAACAGACAGCTGCCCCTTTGGATTTTTACAAAGAGGCTATCTTCACTGTAAATAAGGGAAAGCTAATATTAGATGAATCTTATCCGGAAGGAAAAATTATTTTTACTTATAATCCTCCGGACGGGGATATATCTATCAGCAAAGCGTACAAATTTAAAAAGGATAGTTATTTAATAGAATTAGATATAAAAGTAATTAATAAATCAGGGGCGGAAAAAAGAATAGAAACTTTTACCCTGGGATGGGAAGCAGGGGTAGGCCCGGAAGATGTTGCGATGAAAAAAGGCCGGGGTGTACAAGGAATTAAGCCTTTAGTATTTCACGAAGGGAAATTGGTAAAAAAGATAAAAATAAAAGAAAAAGAAAGCAAAGAATATACCGGAGAAATTAAATGGATAGGAGTAGATAATAGTTATTTTTTAATTGCTTTAATTCCTGAAGAAAATATTTTTTCTAAAGCAAACATAAAAAAAGAGGAAATTATTCCTCAGGTAAAATTAAGTACTTCTTTAAATCTGAAACCGGGGGAAATCAAAGACATCAAGGTGCATATGTATTTAGGCCCCAAAGAGTATGAGCGGTTGAAAAAGGCAGGAAAAAATTTAGAAGAAACGGTAGAATTTGGGTTTTTCGGAAGTATTGGAAAAGGGGTTTTGTTTATATTAAAATTTTTCTACAAAATTACCGGTAATTTTGGCTGGTCAATAGTGTTCTTGACAATGGTTTTACAGATTATTCTATTGCCGCTTACAATGAAAAGTTTTAAATCTATGCAGTCGTTAAAAAAGATACAACCGCAAATAAATATGTTGAGGGAACAGTATAAAGAAGATCCTAAGCGGTTAAATGTAGAAATGATGAGTCTTTATAAAACCAGAAAGGTCAAT
>JAGLYT010000360.1 GCA_023132075.1 bacterium | reverse complement strand
TTTATCTTCAATGGAAGGACAATATCTTACTCCGGTAGCTTTTATTATTCCTGAATAAAGAGGAGACCGATCCAAAGAATCTTTAATAATTTGATGTACCTGCGGATTAGTATAGGTCATATAACAAGGAACCTGTCTTTGAGTTATCCTTTTGGTAGAAAAAGAAAAAGGGAAAGGGGGATCATCCCCATATTGAATCTTTAGTTTAGAAAAATTAATGCTTCTTTTATCTAAACGGGGACATGTACCTGTTTTAAATCTTCCTATTTTAAACCCCATATTTTTAAGACTGTCAGTAAGCCCGCCGGCAGCGGCTTCTCCCATTCTTCCTCCGGAAAAATGATTAAATCCGATATGAATCAGTCCTCTAAGAAATGTTCCGGGACTAACCACTATCATTTTCCCTTTGATTTTTTCTCCGATTTTTGTCTCTACGCCCCAAACAGTATTGTTTTTTACTAAAATTTTTTCTGCCATTCCCTGTTTTAAATCCAGGTTGGACTGATTCCCTAAAACCTTTTTCATATATAACATATATTTTTGTTTATCTGCTTGTGCCCGGGAAGAGCGTACGGCAGGCCCCTTGCTGGTATTCAACCGGCGAAATTGGATTCCCGCCCAATCAATGGCCTTACCCATTTCCCCTCCCAGCACATCTATTTCTTTTACCAATTGCCCTTTGGCTAAACCACCAATAGCCGGATTACAAGACATTGCCCCAATAGTATCCAGATTCATAGTTAAAATAAGGGTAGAACAACCTATTCGGCTACTAGCCAAAGCCGCCTCACAACCGGCATGACCCGCTCCTATTATAATTACATCATATTCCTGACAATGTGTTGACACAATTTTTTCTCCTTAAAAACCTTAATAAGAAGCTATTAATTATCCACTTCTTCCAATATGTCTATTTCTTTATCTTTTAATAAAACAATGGCTTTTTTAAATTCACTCTTTTTCATTTCTAATAATCTCAAGGTGATAGCCAATAAATTCAAGGACTTGATTCACCTTATCAAGTCTCACAGTAGATTTGCCTTGTTCTAAATCTCTAATGAACCGTAATCCAACCCCTACCCTTTCAGCAAATTCAACCTGTGTCAATTCTGTCATTTTTCTCAACTCGCTTATTTTTTTCCCTATTTGCATTTTGTTTCCTTTTTGTTTATTAATCTTTTGGGCAACTCAAGGTCGCCCCTACACATTCAGCACATGATTGTATGCTCTAACGGATATAATGTCAAGTCAAAAATAAAAAAA
>JAGLYT010000036.1 GCA_023132075.1 bacterium | reverse complement strand
TGTTATTGAAAATGAAGCAGATATGATATTGGGCCAGGCAACGGAAACTCTTATAAACTATAAATATAACCCTTTTAAATCCTTTACAGGAGAAAGAGTTCTTCTAAAAAAAGATATTCTGCCAATCCTGAATAAAATGAAACATTCAAGGTTTGGCGTAGAAACACTTATTAATCTTTATTATCAATCCGAAGGCAAAAGAATTAAATATGTAATGTTAGATGGATTAAAACATCCCACAAAATTTGATAAAACAAGCTCGTCTAAAGCAATAAAAGAATTTTTAAAAGAAGGGCATCAAATAGCCCTGATAGCATTCCAAAATTATGATTTAATAACAAAAACAATACAAAAAGCGATTTCAAAAAATATATAATCATGAAACAATTAAATTTAATTTATCTTTTTATTCTTATACTCATAAGCACACAACTTACAAAAGCACAAGAAAGCAATTTAAAAATATCAGGTGAGTTATTAACCGACCAACGATTTTTACTTCAGGATCAAAACGATTGGGCTTGGAATGAGAATCGTTTAACACTGAATTTTGACAAAAAAATAACAGATTATTCTAAGTTTTACGGTGAAATATGGTTGCGTAATATTGGTTTACCAAATATTAGTTCATCCGCCGATTTATATAATAAAAATATAGTTGACCCTTATAATCTGGAAGTAAGAGAAGCTTATGTTGAACTGTACGGGTTTTTATTAAAAAACCTGGATATAAAAATTGGGCGACAAAGAATTGCCTGGGGAACAGCCGATAAACTTAATCCTACGGATAATCTCAATCCTGATGATCTGGAAGATATAATGGATTTTGGACGAAAATTAAGTACCAACTCTATGAAACTGACCTACTATTTAGGAGGTTATACCTTTACCGGGGTATGTATTCCCCTTTTTACTCCGGCAGTACTTCCTTCCAGCGAATGGGCGTCGGCGCTTTCCTCACCTATTTCTTTTCCCGACGGGATAACCTTACGCAATTTTACTGATTCAATAATTTTACCGGAGGATAATCCGGAAGAAAGTTCAACGCTTGCTGTAAAAATAGCCGGGAATTTATTAAACAACGATTTATCCGTCAGCTATTTTTATGGAAGGGATGATTTACCTTTGATTAACAAAGTGGAAATAACCCCTATTACATCTACGACGGTGGATATAAGAGCCGAAATGATTTATCCAAGGATGCATGTAATTGGGGTTGACCTTGCAGGGGCAATTGGCGATATTGGTATCTGGACTGAGGTAGCATGCTTTATACCTGAGAAAGTAAAAATGGAAACATTTACGACGGGAGTGGGGACACAAACCTCTATTGCCTTAAAGGAGGAAGTTTATTTCAAGCATGTTTCCGGTTGGGATTATACCTTTAAAAACGGTCTTTACATCAACAGCCAATTTCTTCACGGATTTATTCATGAAAGAGGAAAAAGCAATTTAGAAGATTACTTTATGGCTGGAATTGAAAAGAAATTTTTTAACGATGAGTTAAAGGTCAAATTAAGTTTCGGGGTAGAGATTAAAGATTGGGATAAGATAGAAAATAATTCGGCAACGATGATTTTTCCTGAAGTAAATTATTATCCTGTAGACAACACAGAGATAATCCTGGGAGCATATTTAATCGATGGGAAAGATACTACTAATTTTGGGAAAGTTAAGAATAATGATGAGGTATATTTAAAATTTAAATATAGTTTTTAAAAACCAATGGAAATAACAAATTTTTTTTTAATAATAGTAGGAATATTAATAATCTTTATCGGATTTATAATTTCTATTGTTCCCGATGAAACAAGAAACTGGTTTAAAAAATGGATGTCCTTACCCGATAATTTATTTTGTCTGTCAGGATATCTATGGGGATTAATTGGGATGGCAATAATTATTGCGGCTTTAGTAAAATAGTTCATATGAGAAAGGAGGTAGAGTAATTTTTGTTGACAAACCTGCTTAGTTTTTTTATAGTTAGTATATGTTAAGAAAAGCGACTGCTATTGGCAGTTAAAATTTTTATTAAGAAAGGAGGGGTACAAAATGAGTACATTTAAAAACTTGTTTAATTTAGGGTTAGGAACGTTGATTACGACTAAGGAAAAGGCAGAAGAAGTAGTAAATGAATTAATCAAAAAAGGGGAAATTGGGCAGGATGAAGGGAAAGAATTAGTAGATGAGTTAATTAAAAAAGGAGAGAAAAGTAAAAAAGAATTAAAAAAACAAGTTGAAAAGATAACCGGAGAGGTGTTAGAAAAAGTAAATATCGGAACCAGAAAAGAAATAGAAGAACTTAGAGCAGAAATCAAACAATTAAAAAAGAAAATGGCACAAAAATAATCTTTAAAGCAGATATCTTTATTGGTGAAAGGAATTTTTAATTGTTCGCCGAAAATCTTATTCAGAAAATTCATAATATCCAGCGGCTGAAGCAAATCTTACAGGTATTAGGTAAGTATGGGTTTGGTTATATTATCGACCGGTTAGATATCGAAAGAAATGTTGTGGGTAGAAAGTTAATAAGTTTGGCTTCTATCAAAAAATCCGATTTTTTCGATATGCCTGTCCCGGTAAGAATACGCAAAATGTTAGAAGAGCTGGGTCCTACCTTTATTAAATTCGGGCAGATGTTAAGTATCAGACCGGATTTAATTCCTCTGGAACTATGTAAAGAAATGGAAAAATTGCAGGATAAGGTGCCTCCTTTTTCCGATGAAAAAGTAGAAAAACAGATTTTTGATGAGTTCAAAAAACCTATTAATGAAATATTCAATACCTTTTCTTCTTCTCCCGTAGCGGCTGCTTCTTTGTCTCAAGTACATTTAGCGGAATTAAAAACAGGGGAAAAAGTAGTAGTCAAGGTTCAGCGCCCGGGACTTAAGAAAATAATTACCGCAGATTTAAATATTTTAAGCGTATTAGCCCAATTAATGGAAAGACATATCGAAGAAACCAGGCTCTATAATCCTCCGGAAATAGTTAATGAATTTAGAAAAACACTTTTAAAAGAAATAGATTTTAATACGGAAGCAAGGAATATAGATAAATTTCGAAGAAATTTCAAAAGTGATGACAATATTTATATTCTTAAAGTATTCCATGATTTATCGACTAAGAAAGTGTTGACTATGGAGCAAATAGAAGGGATAAAAGTAAGTAAGGTTGAGGAAATAGAAAAAGCCGGTTTGGACAGAAAGCAAATAGCTATAAACGGAATGGATGCTGTTTTAAAACAAATATTTACCTATGGGTTTTTTCATGCCGATTCGCATCCCGGGAATATATTTGTTTTAAAAGATAAGCGTATTGCTTTTATAGATTTCGGGATGGTAGGGCGTATTGATGAAGAAACAAAAATGCAGCTTTCCAATATTTTAACTGCGGTTATTCGACAGGATGTACCGGCGATAATAGACTCTTTTATTTCGATGGGGACAATCGATGAAGAGGTTTCTTTTAAAAAATTAAGTTTGGATTTGACGGATTTAGTGGAAAGCTACTATGAAATTCCTTTAAAAGAATTAAAAATGGATAAAGTTCTGCCGGACATATTAAATGTTATTTCGCAAAATAAAATTAAAATTCCACCTGATTTATTCCTTCTCAGCAGGGCTTTGATTACTATAGAAGGGGTAGGAAAAAAATTATATCCGGATTTTGATGCAGTAACCCGGACAAAACCTTTTGTTACAAAATTAATAAGACAAAAGTATAGTCCTAAAATGATAGCCAGGGAAATAAGAGGATTAGCCAGAGAATTATATAGGTTTACCAGAATATTACCTAAGGATTTAACTTTAATCTTTAACAAGATAAAAAAAGGAAAATTAAAGATAGAATTTGAGCACAAAGGATTGGAAAATTTGATTTTCGAGATGGACAAGGTTAGTAACCGTATTGCTTTTAGTGTAGTTATAGCCGCTTTAATTATTGGCTCATCGATAGTTATCCATGTCGATAAAGGTCCTTTGCTTTTCGAGCTTCCTGTGTTAGGGCTTATCGGGTTTCTTTTTGCCGGAGCAATGGCTTTATGGTTGGCTATTGCCATATTACGTTCAGGGAAACTATAAAATTTGGAGAATTTGAATTTATATGGATGATATACATAATAATGAGCTATCCTTTGAGCAGCTATATCAGGATTTGATGGAACGGGTTTGGAAAAGTGGTTATGAAAAGCAGAGTATGACGGATATGGATGTTGATTTTTTGGAATGGATTTTAAATTCCTCCGAAATAAATATTAAGTTCAATATTAAAAAACAAAATAAGATAGTTAGTTTTATCGGCGGGTTTAGAAGAAAAATCAGGTTTTTTAACCGGGAATTAGAAACTTATATAGGAGGATTGTTTTCAGTTCACCCGGATTATCAAAGGAAAGGGTTGGGGTATAGCCAGTTTTTAGAAATGGCTAAGGAAATAATAGATAAAAGAAAATGTCCGTGTTTTTTTGTTTATATGGATAAAGGCCATTCATCAACTCTGCTTTTAAAAAAATTTGCCCGAAAAGAAAATTACGGGGTAAAAAGACTAGCCACTTTTAATTTTTATGTGAAAATGTTAGATTTGAAAAAAGTAAATCAATGTGAACCCTTGAAATTTTATGAGAAAATACTTCTTTTAAAACCTTTTAAAAACTGGATAGAAAAAATAAGAATAGATGAAACATATTTTCAAAATATCAGTTTATTAAAAGAAGAAGACCTGGCGCAATGTCAGGAGTTATTGAATTTATATTCAAAAGATAAAAAAATAAAACTGGCCAGAATTTGGGATAACCGGGAAGAGCTTTCCAGACAACTTTCTTTCAAAAACAAAGCGGAAACTCTAATCTTTAAAAAAGATAATCAGGTCAGGGGAATTATAAATTATTATTATATGACTTTACGGGGAAAAACAAATATCAAGGTTGCAGTTTTAGATAATATTTATTTGAAATCATTAAGCCAAAAAGAACAGGAGTCTTTTCTTTCTTTTTATCTCAAACACATTAAAAAACAGGAATGTTCTGCAGTAATTAGTTATAACTTCGCCTACTTTGGCCAAAAAATCTTCCGGAAATTCCATTTTGTACAATATCCCCGCTATATGCATTTTATTGCCATTGGCAGGAAAGATTACTTATCACAATTCAATAAATTAAAAAGAGATGAAATTTATTTAGACATTAAATAATATAAAAACCAAGAGGAATTTCACACAACCAGTTCCTTTGAGAGATAAAAATGTCTTGATAAATAAATATTTTTTATGGTATATTGTTTTTATAAGAAAATAGGGGGAAATAAATGCTTCTCAAAAAACAAAAAGTAATAATAACTTTGTTGTTTATAGCAGTTCTTTGTGTCCCTTCAGTTTATTCTAAAACTTCCAGCATTTGCATTATAAAAAACAGAAAGGTAAAACCTTATGAGATTGCTTTAAAAGGATGTTTAAATGTATTGAGGAAAAAAGGTTGTAAAAAAAAAATAACCTATTACGATTTGGAAGGAAATTCAAAAAGGAATTATTTTATTATTAATAAAATTAGAAAAAAAAATCCTGATTTAATCATATCCTTTGGGACGAAAGCAAGCAAAATACTTAAGAAAAAGATAAATGACATCCCGGTAGTTTTTACCATGGTGTTAAATCCAATAGAGACCGGGCTTATAAATAAAATCAGAAGTTCAGAGGACAATTTTGTCGGAGCTTCTATGAACGTTCCCCCGGAACACCAGTTTAAACTATTAAAAGAAGTTCTGCCACAGGGCAAAAAGGTGGGGGTCATTTATGATTCCAAGAAGACGGGTGATACAATTACAATAGCTATTCAGGCAGCTAAAAAATGTGACCTGGAATTAATTAAAGAGAATGTTTTTTCTCCAGAGGAAGTACCGATAGCAATTAATCGCTTGATAAAAAAAATAGATGTATTATGGTTAATTGCAGATACTACTGTTATTAGCTATCAATCCCTGCAGTACATTTTAAAAATTGCTTTAAAGGAGAAAATCCCGGTTATTGCTCAAGCCAATTATGTGGTAGAAATGGGGGCTTTAATTGGTTTAGAGTGTGATTATAAAGATATTGGTATACAGTCCGGGGAATTAGCTTGTAAAATATTAAAAGGAGAAAAACTTGTTAATTTGCAAACGACTGTTCCCAGGAAAACAATATTAACAATAAATAGTAAAGTTGCCGAGGTTTTAGGGTTAAAGATTCCTTTTTCTGTTTCAGAAAGAGCTCATAAAATTTTTAAATAAACCAAAAGAAAGGAGGCGGAGGGGGGTAAAAAAATATTTTTAAGGAAGGTAAAAAAATAATACAAAAAGGAGCGGACCAATGATAAAAGCTATTTTTAGAATGATCTGGATATCGTGTTTAATATGTCTTTTTACGTCATCGGCATTTGCCCAAACGGATGAAATATCTCCGGAATTTTTGTTGTTTGGGAAGGAAATTTTAGTAGTAACAGCAGCTCGCCATGAGCAGGAGATAGGGGAAGCGCCGGCTACCATTAATGTTATTACAGCAGAGGATATTAAAAATTCGGGGTGTTTAACAATTAGTGATCTTTTAAGGTCTCTGCCGGGATTAGATGTAAGAAATGCCGGGACAAAATTTTATTTAGCGCCCAGAGGGCTAAGTAATACGATTACAGGGGCTACAAACAGGGTTCTTTGTTTAGTTGATGGCCGTCCGATTAATACCCCAAATCATGGAAGTTTTTTCCCCGATTTAACCTTGCCTCTGGTTAATATAAAGAGGATTGAAATAATTAAAGGTCCTGGTTCAGCAATTTACGGAGCTAATGCTTTTGCCGGAGTAATTAATATAATTACTAAATCACCGGAGGATATTGATGGTTTAGAATTTTCGGCATCAGGAGGAGAGTTTTCTACCCAATTCCATAAGTTAAGTTTCGGTAAAAAAAGCGAGAAAATCGGTAGTTTATTTACTGCTCGTTGGTATAAAACTGATGGGTCACAATTAATTGCCGATAACACGGATTTGGAAGATTATAATATTTATGGAAAGATGCAGGTTTCTTATTTTACTTTATCCTTTGGTCATCATGAAACAGACCGTGGATTGTCGGGTAAAACGGCAAGACCTACCCCTGCCTATACCGAAGAAATAAAGGAAAGTTTTGTAGACTGTATAGGAAATATGGAGTTGAATTCCGAGATGGAACTGATGGTTAGGGGATATATTAATGACCGGAATGACTTAGTAAAAATGACTACCGAAGCAACCGTTAATGAAAAAACTATAGGAGCAGACATACAACACAACTGGCAGTTAGGTTCCGGGAATTTGCTTATTTGTGGTGTGGAAATTCGTCAGGACCAGGCAGATTCAGTAGAAGCATTAAACGGAGAGCACAGTACTACTAATGCTGCTATTTATTTACAAGACGAATTTAAGCCTCTCGATAAACTGATAGTTACCCTGGGCGTAAGACATGATAAGCATTCTGTTTATGAAGAGGTGACCAGTCCGAGGATGGGTGCCGTTTATGATTTTGGGCGGGCTGTTCTTAAAACTTCTTATGGTGAAGCATTTAGAGCCCCTACATTTGCGGAGTTGTATACTGATATGTGGCATGGACCAACAATGCATATGGCAGGAAACAAGGAACTTAAACCTGAAAAAATAAAGGCATATGAAATAGGATTGGGTTATAAATTTACTAAGGATATGGAAGGAGAAATAAATACTTTCTATCACAAGACAACGGATTTAATTGTTGGGAGATATGTTGTAATTCCACCTACAGGTTTTCCTCCTATTCCTGTTATAGAATATGATAATGAGAATAAAGACGAAGCGGAGATAAAAGGGATGGAAGTGGGGATAAAGAGCAAGCTCTTTGTTGACAATCTTAATGGTTTTGTTAATTATTCATATCAAGAAGCTAAGGATGGGGAAACTGATGAAGATTTAGATTATGCACCTAAACAGAAGTTTAATGTGGGATTAAATTTTAAAATGGGTAATTCTTTCACAGCAAATACTACTTTTCACTATGTAGGTAAAAGAAATTATCCTTTGGATTCCTCAACGATGCCTCCCACTCCTGAAGGAGAATTGGATGCTTATACAGTTACAGATGCTAAACTTATGGCAAGTGTGTTAAAGAATTTGGAGCTATCTTTGTCTGTTTATAATATCTTTGATGAGGAATACGAAGAAACAAAATTTTATCCGATGCCAGGCACAAGCTGGTTGGCCGAAGTAGGGTATAAGTTTTAAAAGCGATGAAAAAGAAGAATATGCCTTTTGGAACAAGAAGAGAGAGATTATAAAAAATTCTTGACAAATAAAGATTTTTTATGATATATTCTTTTTATGAGGAAAGTTGGAAAAATAAATATTTACGGTGAAAACTATGCAAATAAATAAAATTCTTTTTTCAATAGTAGGTGTAAATGTAGTAGTTATAGTGCATGGTATTTTCACCGTGGGCATAAAGTGATAGCTTAAGGCTAAACTTAAAAGCCCCTGTCGGTGGATAGCTGACAGGGGCTTTTTTTATTTAACCAAATATAATTTTAGAGGAGCAAGGTTGTGAAAAAATTAGAAAGAATGAAAATTAATATTGTTGCTGTTGTGGTAGTAGTATATGTTGTAGGCAGGCCTCCGCCGCAAGGGTGAAGTGTTTAATTATACACACCCCCCTGTTGGCGAGAGGCCGACAGGGGTTTTTTTATTTAAATTTAGTAAATCAAAATATTTTAAAAGGAGAAAAATAATGAAATATACAGGAGCAGAAATTATTATTAAATTATTAGAAAGAGAGGGAATTAATATAGTTTCCGGAATTCCGGGCGGAGCAAATCTTCCCTTGTATAATGCGCTTTATAAAAGCAAGATACGACACATTTTAGCCCGGCATGAGCAAGGAGCCGGTTTTATCGCTCATGGAATGGCCAGAGCAACGGGAAAAACAGCTGTTTGTTTTGCCACTTCCGGTCCGGGGGCAACAAATTTATTAACTGCTATTGCTGATGCAAAATTAGACTCTATTCCTATTATTGCCGTTACCGGGCAGGTTCCAACGTCTTTTATAGGTACCGATGCTTTTCAGGAGGTGGATACCTATGGGATGACTTTACCCATTACCAAACATAATTTTCTTGTTCGGGACGCAAGAGAATTGCTTTATATCATTCCCGAGGCGTTTAAAATCGCTGCATCCGGAAGGCCCGGCCCTGTGGTAATTGATGTTCCCAAAGATGTTCAACGCCAGGCTATTGAATTTGAACAATGGCCGGACAAGGAAAAAGAAAAAGCCACTGAGAAAATTAATTTATCCGATATTAAACACATTGCCGGAATGATTAACGAAGCCAAACGGCCTTTGCTGTATACCGGAGGAGGGATTGTTCATTCAAAGGCACACAAATTATTGTATAAGTTAGCTAAAAAGAATTCTATCCCTGTCACTTCAACCTTGATGGGGTTAGGGTGTTTTCCTGCGGATGACCATTTATATTTGGGAATGCCGGGAATGCATGGGGCGCGTTATACCAATTTTATTCTTAATGAGATAGATTTACTTTTGGCTTTTGGGGTGCGTTTTGATGACCGGGCTACCGGTAATGTTAAGAAATTTTGCCCTCAGGCAAAAATTATTCACATTGATATTGACCGTTCTGAAATTGATAAAATTAAAAAAGCGAATTTTTCCGTTGCAGGGGATATAGGTATGGCCTTGAAACAAATAATGCCCTTTATAAATTCTGATCGTCGGGGAGATTGGATTAAGCAAATTAAAAGGATAAAAGAAAAGCATCCCTTTCTAAGGGAAAAGAATAGCGATTTTTTACACCCGATAAACCTTATCCGGACGATAAGTAATTTGGTTAAGCCGGATACAATTATTACCACGGATGT
>JAGLYT010000359.1 GCA_023132075.1 bacterium | reverse complement strand
GCGAAAGACCATAAACAACAATTAAATACTTGATTTCCACCGGTTTACGAATCAAACTTACAAACACAAGTAACAGGCAAAACGATATTCCACTTAAAACTAACCTTAATGCAAATATATTATTAATATAATCATTTATTTTATCTTTGTTTCTAACTATTTCTCTTATCCCTAAAGTAGACAAACCCAGATTAGTAACCAACATAAAATAAACAATAAACGCCTGAGCAAAAATAAGTTTGCCAAAATTTGCCGGCCCCAAAATCCGAGCTAAATAAATTACAGTAATAAAAACAAGACCTTTACTAATTATATTTGCTGTTGACAAAAACAAAAAATTTACAGTAATTCTTCTACCTGTGTTCATAATTTTTCTCTTTTAATTCCAGCATACCTATTGTTCTTTAAAACTTTTCAATTCCTCCATTCTATCCATTAATTCGCCGATGGCAGGATTGTACGGGTCAAGTTTTAATGCCTGATTAAAAAGGCAGGTTGCTTGAGCATAATCCCCCGAACTTCCCACTAACCAGGCGTAACTTGCCCAATACCTGCCAATAGAAGGGGCCAACTTTATTGCCTGAACAATTTCTGATTGAGCCTGTCCGATTAAAAGTTGACGCTCTCTTAAAGATTTGGTCTGGTTGGCTGATTCTTTTTGACAAGTTAATCCTAATTGATAATGATACATGGCATTTTTAGAATCGATATATACCGCTTTTTCTAAATTTTTAAGCTTATTATATCCAATATTTGCTTTACGCAAGTATTTATCAGCAGTATATACCCCCCCCACCGAAAAAAGAAATAAAAAAGAACCTATTAAAAACAAGAAACCCAGCAGAGATGCACGAAAAGATTTAATTGGTATAACTATAGGAAGGGTTCTATCTTTAATCAAATTAGACATCGCCACAACTAAAGCCAATATTATTATAAAAAGTAAGGCATTAGCAAAGATACGTAAATTAAAATCAATAAAACTGTGTAACAACATCGTTACTATTGAAGTAAGAGCGGCAATAAGTAAACCGGATAGTGCATAGTTAACCTTATTTTTTTTAGCAAAAACTAAACTTTTTATTGCTTGTTTAAAGAATAAAATAAAAAAACTTAGAACTATTACAAAACCAATTATTCCTGTCTCTGTAAATAGCTGTAAATAATCGTTGTGGGCATGCCCGAAAAAAGATGTTATTTCGCAAGGACGGTAAATAGGGAAAGTGCAAAAATAAGTACCCAGCCCTGTTCCCAAAAGGGGGAAATT
>JAGLYT010000358.1 GCA_023132075.1 bacterium | reverse complement strand
GAACGAGGAAAATAAAGGCAAAACATGTTTTTCTCGCTTACGCATAATTTTACCCTTTGGGCACGCAAAAACAAGCTAAAAATGAAAAACTCGCTTTGCTCAGACAGTTCCATTTTTATTACGCTTGTTTCTGCTAAAATTTGCTAAGTCGTTCAAAACACATTTTACCTTTATTTGTTTTGGTATTTCGGATTTATCTGTTTGCGTTTATAACTATTTGTGACACAGTATTTATGTATTAAAAAATTAGAAAGAGAAATAAGAGAATTTATGCCAAAAATAAAGGTTTCTTTTCGTTGTCAGGAATGTGGTTATGTTAGTTTGAAGTGGTTGGGTAGATGTCCCGATTGTCAGCAGTGGAATAGTCTGGTTGAAGAGACGGAGACAGAAAAAGAAACGGTTGTTTCCCGTTATTTTACTCAATGGAAAAAAGAGGAACCACAGTCAATTAGAAAAATCGAAAAGAGTAAAATAGTTCATTTATCCACGGGTATTAGAGAATTTGACCATATTTTAGGAGGAGGGGTTGTTCCGGGGTCACTAATTTTAATCGGAGGTCCTCCCGGCATAGGTAAATCTACTTTATTGCTGCAGGTAGCGGATAAATTAGCAAAAATTGATTTTGAAGAAGAACAATGTTTAAAGAAACAGGAAATAGTTTCTTTTCCCTTTGATGGAAAGTGCAGGACGTTATATATTACAGGCGAAGAATCAATTCAGCAGACAAAGCTTAGAGCGGCAAGGTTAAAGGTTGATGCTGAAAAGTTGTTTATTGTTAGCGAAACAAATTTGGAGAATATATTTGATTATTTTCAAAAGCTAAAGCCTTCTTTTGTGATGATTGACTCAATACAAACGATTTATAAATCTGTTTTGTCCGGTATCCCGGGAAGCGTCGGACAGGTAAGAGAATGTACAATGGAATTATTACGTATGGCTAAAAATAGTAATGTCGCAATATTTATTTCCGGGCAGGTAACTAAGGAGGGAATAATTGCCGGGCCGCGAATATTAGAGCATATGGTTGATACAGTGCTTTATTTCGAAGGGGAAAGTCATTTGAGTTGTCGTATATTGCGCGTGCACAAAAACCGTTTTGGTTCGACTAATGAGATTGGTATTTTTAGCATGAGGGATAATGGGTTAGTTGAAGTAGAAAATTCTACAAGTTTTTTTTTATCCAAACAGCCGCGGAAAACATCGGGCTCTACAGTGGTAGCAAGTTTGGAAGGAACACGGCCGTTGTTGATAGAAATTCAGGTTTTAGTTACATCT
>JAGLYT010000357.1 GCA_023132075.1 bacterium | reverse complement strand
TTGTTTTTGCGTGCCCATAGGGTAAAATTATGCGTTTAGAGAAAAACATATTTTGCCTTTATTTTCTCTTTTCCCGCCTTACTGACTGGCGGACAGGCAAACTCCTAACTCCAAAATTAAAAATTCAAAACAAAAAAATGACTGTCTTTTTGTTTAACTTTGTGCCTCTGTGCCTTGATGCCTTTGTGCCTTTTCTTTTTCGATTTGCCATTCGCAGTATTTTGTCTTTAACTTATAACTCATAACTTTCTGTTATCTGTTGTCTATGGACTATCGACTGCTGGAGCAGAGCGACAGTCTCGCCAATCCGTAAGGCGGATGGACTATGGACTATGGACTGTTTTTCTCTATTTCAAAGAGCGTTGATTGTAACATTTTTTTTGCTGATTGTAAAGCTTTTGCTCTGTGGCTTATTTTATTTTTTTCTTCTATATCCATTTCCGCAAAAGTTCTTCCATATTCAGGAACAAAAAAAATAGGGTCATATCCAAATCCTGCCTTACCTTTGCATTCTTGTGTAATAAAGCCTGAGCAGATTCCTTTCGCCAGACGGATTTCTTCTTCCAAATTATTGTTTATATGAATAGGTTTTACTATAGCGATAACACATTTAAATTGTGCTTTTCTTTTTTCCGGAGGGGTGTGTTTTAGCAATTGCAGTAATTTTTTGTTGTTGTCTTCATAAGTTGCTTCTTCACCGGCAAATCGGGCGGAATATACCCCGGGCTTTCCGTTAAGTGCTTCCACTTCTAATCCAGAATCATCGGCAAGAGCAATTTTTTTGGTAAATATAGCTATTTCCAGAGCTTTTTTTGTTGCGTTTTCCTCTAATGTATTACCATCTTCTTCTACTTGGGGAGCAGCCGGAAATTCATCAAGGGTTAAAATATTTACAGACAAACCCCTAAGAATTTTTTTTATTTCTTTTATTTTATCTTTGTTTCTGGTAGCTAATACGATATCAATCATTTGTTTTTTTCTTTTGAACCGGATAGTATTTGTTTTTGTATTTTAATTATTTCTTTGATTCCTATCTTAGCTAATTTTAATGCTTTGTATAATTCTTCCTCACTAAAGTAAGCTTCTTCTCCTGCACCCTGTATTTCTACGTATTGTCCTGAATCAGTCATGGCTATGTTTATATCTACACTGGCCTTATGATCTTCTTCGTAACATAAATCAAGTAATATTCTATCGTTTATTTTTCCTACACTGGTAGCAGCTAAAAAATTTTTTACCGGCCATTCCTTGATTTTACCTTCCTTTTTTAATTTTTTTA
>JAGLYT010000356.1 GCA_023132075.1 bacterium | reverse complement strand
TATCCTTTTTTTTCTAAATTCGCTACTTTGCGCAACATATTAGCGAATTTAGAAAAAAAAGGATACTTGATGCATCCTTATACTTCAGCAGGTAAAGTACCGACTGACAAAGGGTATCGTTTCTATGTAGATGATTTAGAAGAAAATAAGCGATTAGGTGTACAGGAAGAAATACTTTTGGCAGCGGGGTATAAAATAGACAAGTATGAATTAAAAGAAATGCTGATGCAGATTTCACAATTGCTTTCTTTTGTTTCGCATTATACCGGTTTTGTTTTTTCTGTTTCACAGGAAGAAGTGATTTTTAAACATTTAAAGCTGATTCATTTGAGCAATAAAAAAGTTTTAGCGATATTTATTACTCAGGGCGGGTTAATTGAACATAGACTAATTTATTTACGGTTGCCTATTAGCGTTAAAAACTTAAAAAAAATGTGTAAGATTTTAAATGATGAGATGGTTGGTTTTACTGTAAGGGAAGTTAGAAAAGAAATTTACAATAAAATAAAAGAACAGGGAATAGGGTATAGAGAATTTTTAGAATTGGCTGAAAAATTGGGTGAACAAATTTTCAAAATTAAAGAGGAACTTTATTTAGAAGGAATTTCCAATATTTTAAGTTTTACCGATGATGATAAAAAAGGAGAATCAATTTTTAGGTTTTTAGAAGAAAGAAAAATGCTTTCTTATCTCTTGAAAAATGAATTTAGCGAAAAAGAAAATGTAAAGGTTTTTATTGGGAATGAGAATTTGTATCCGGAGATGAATAATTGGAGCATAGTAAGTGCTGCCTATAAAACAGGTGATTGTCCTGTGGGACTATTGGGAATAATCGGGCCTAAAAGGATGGAATATTCTCGAATAATTGCAGAGGTGGATTATATATCCAGGATGGCTAATAAATTGTTAGAGCAAGCGGAGGGAGAATAAATGGATGAAGAGTTGAATGAAAAACAAGAGGATATGGAAGAAAGAGAAAAAGTGATTGTAGAAGAAAAAGTGAGTGAATTGGAAATTTTAAGGCAGTCTTTAGAGGAAAAAAAGGATTTATCCGGAAAATATTACAACCAATTACTATGTCTGAAAGCGGAATTCGATAATTATAGAAAAAGAATGGAGAAGGAAAAGACGGAATTGATTAAATTTGGGAATAATGATATAGTTTTAAGGTTAATTCCTATTCTGGAAGACATTGAAAAAGCGCAGGCGGTAATGGAAGAAGATAAGAAAATAAAACATGCTATTGCCGGATTGAAACTGATTTATAATAATTTGTTTGCTGTTTTAAAAAA
>JAGLYT010000355.1 GCA_023132075.1 bacterium | reverse complement strand
GTTAAACTTTTTTATATTGCCCAGAATTTAGAAAAAGCGGGGCTTTATAATCAGGCAATAAAAGCTTATTATGCTCTTATAATTCATTTTCCCCGTTCGGCTTCCTGGGCGCAGGAGAAAACTTTTGTTTGGTATTTAGCTCCGGCAGCACTGGATTCCATTAAAGATATTTGTAAAAAACATCCGGAAGTGGAACTAAAGTTAGTAGGAGCTGAGATTAAGATAAAGAGTTTTGATGATGCGGAAGTAGATAATGATATTGTTATGGTTAATCCCGGGAAACTGATTAAATATACAAGGAAGCAGAGAGAAAAAGAAAAGATTGATAATGGGATATTAGATGAAGGAGAAAAAGGAAAAAAGGGAAAAAAAGAAAAAAGAGTAGAGGTAATAAGATTTAGTAGAGGACATTATCAGTTGAGAGTAAAAGGGAAGCCGTATGTTATTAAGGGAATAACTTATGGATGCACTCCCGTAGGGCAAAGTGCGGAATTGGGAACGCAGGAAGATTGGACTTTAATGGACCATAACAAAAACGGAAAGATTGACGGTCCTTACGATTCCTGGGTAGATAAAAACAAAAATAATAAAAAAGATGAAGATGAAAAAGTAACAGGTGATTTTCAATTATTAAAAGAGATGGGATGTAATACCATTCGTATTTACCACAGTGCCGGAAACAAAAAACTATTACGAAAATTATATAAAGATTTTGGTATAATGTGCCTTATGGGCGATTTTATGGGGATGTATGGGGTTGGTTCCCGTCGGGGATTTACTGATTATTCTAATCCTGAACAATGTACGGATATTCTTTATAGTCTTGAAAAAAAGGTTTTGGAATTTAAAGATGAACCGTATCTTTTACTTTGGGTTTTAGGAAACGAAAATAATTACGGTGTAGGAAATAATTATAAAGAAAATCCAACGGCTTATTATCAGTTTATTAATCAGGCGGCGGAATTGATTCACCGTCTGGATCCGGAGCATCCGGTGGCAGTTTGTATGGGGGATGAAGGGGATTTGGATCTTTTTGCGGCTCATTGTCCGGCAGTGGACATTTTTGGCTGTAATGCCTATCGGGGAGCACGGGGTTTCGGAGGTTTGTGGGAAAAAGTCAAGAAAATATGTGATAAGCCGGTTTTGATTACCGAATATGGCTGTCCGTCTTATTACGAGGGTAAAAAACAAGATTTTGCTGAGGAAAAACAAGCGGAGTATCTTACCGGTTGCTGGCAGGATATAAAGATTAATCTGGCCGGTAGTGAGGCAGGAAATGCTCTTGGGGGTATACTTTAC
>JAGLYT010000354.1 GCA_023132075.1 bacterium | reverse complement strand
AAAATGCAGTGGACTTTGCCCGAAAGAATTTAGTATAATACCCAGAATATGGTTGTTTGTAAAACAGATTAGCGTAAAAATAAAGATTTAAAAAAATAATTGAATGAAAATTAAGATTTTAGGATACGGGAGGAAAGAGAGTGAAAGTTTTGGTTATTGGTTCAGGGGGGAGAGAGCATGCCTTTGTTTGGAAGATGAGTCAAAGCAAGGACGTCACCAATCTTTTATGTGTTCCCGGTAACGCAGGAATGTCCGAACTTGGTGTTTGTGTCAATATAGATATGCATGATTTTCCCAATTTGGTGAAATTAGTCAAGGAAAATAATGTTGATTTAACTATTGTTGGGCCGGAAGCACCGTTAGTTAGCGGGATTGTGGATTATTTTGAAAACGAAGGTTTGGCTATTTTTGGCCCCAACAAAAAGGCATCCCGGCTGGAAGGGAGCAAGATATTTGCCAAAGAGTTTATGTCTAAATATAATATTCCTACTGCCCGTTTTGATGTTTTTGATAATCCCGGTGCGGCAAAAAAATGTGTGGAAAAAGTAGGGATGCCTCTGGTAGTAAAAGCAGATGGATTGGCCGGAGGTAAAGGTGTGATAATATGTAAAACAAAATCTGAGGCTATAGCAGCCATTGATATGATTATGGTGGAAAAAAAATTTGGTAGTGCGGGAGATAAAATTCTCATAGAAGAAATGTTAATAGGAGAAGAAGCGTCTTTAATGGCTTTTTGTGACGGTGAAACTATCGTACCCATGATTGCCTCTCAAGACAATAAGAGGGTGTTTGATGATGATGAAGGAGTAAATACGGGTGGTATGGGGGCGTACGCTCCTACCGGTGTGATTACGGAACAGATATATGAGCAAACTAAAAAAGAGGTTTTTGATAATTTTATTACGGGTATAAAAAAAGAAGGGATAGAATATAAGGGAATAGTTTATGCCGGAATAATAATTACCAAAAAGGGGCCGAAAGCTTTGGAATTTAATGTTCGTTTTGGTGATCCGGAAACGCAAGTTCTTTTACCTTTATTAAAAACGGATATGGTTAAGGTTGTTTCTGCGGTAATTGATAAGAAACTGGATAAATTAGTAATAGAATGGGAGAGAAAATCCTGTGTTTGTGTAGTAATGACTTCCAAAGGGTATCCGGGCAATTATGAAAAAGAAAAGGAAATTTCCGGGTTGGAAAAAATAAAAAAAATAAAAGATGTTGTGGTCTTTCATTCGGGAACGGCTTTTAACAGTGAAAAAAAATTACAAACTGCGGGTGGACGGGTTTTAGGAGTAACTG
>JAGLYT010000353.1 GCA_023132075.1 bacterium | reverse complement strand
AACAAATAAAAGCATATGGTTGTATAAAAAACAGGTCTGATTGTTTCCTGCCTCAAAGATTAGCGTTGATATATGAAAAATTAATGGAAGTAATAAGAAAATATAAACCGGATAATATGGCGGTAGAGAAAATATTTTATGCAAAGAATGTAAAAACAACTTTGTTTTTAGGTCAGGCACGGGGAATAGTACTTCTTGCGGGATACCAGGCCGGTTTGTCAATATCAGAGTATACTGCTTTACAGGTAAAACAGTCTTTAGTCGGGTATGGAAGGGCAGAAAAAAAGCAAATGCAAAGTATGCTGCGGAATGTACTTAAATTGAAAGAAATTCCACGGCCGGAAGATGCTGCCGATGCCCTGGCAGTTGCGATTTGTCATTTAAATTCGAAAAAATATTTCCAAAAAATAAAAAATCAATAAGAACAGTTTTAATCTTGAAAAACCGAAATTTAAACAAAAAAAGGCGGATACAAATTGATAGCTTTTCTGCGGGGAAACTTAGAAAGAAAGACAGAAGAATTTATTTATTTGGGAGTTAATGGTGTTGGTTATCAAGTTTATATCCCTTCGTTTACTTATGAAAAATTACCCGGTATTGGGGAGGAAATAAAACTTTATACATGGATGTCTACCAGTATGTACGGAGGGAATACGCTTTACGGTTTTTTAAGTATGGAAGAAAAGGAAATATTTCTCTTACTTAATAGTATTTCTAAGATTGGGCCTAAAGATGCCATCAAGGTTTTGTCTAAAATATCGTCTGCGTTTTCTGATTTTAAGAAGGCAATTATTGAAAAAGATTTACGTGTTTTAACTACCTTTTTCGGGTTAACAAAAAAAAAGGCTGAAAGAATAATTTTGGGATTGAAAGACAAAATTACAGGTTTGGAAATAAAGACTTCTGACAGGTTTGTTTTTAAGGACCATCAATGCATAGCTGATGCAATATCGGCTTTGGTGTCTTTAGGGTATAAAACGAAGCAAGCCAAAGATGCGGTAAGTGCTGCTATGGAAAACTTAGGTGAAGAAACAGAGGTTGAGAAAATTATTAAGTATGCGTTGAAATATTTATAAAGTTATAAATTATAAAAAAAGGAATACGAGATGGATGAACATATTATTTCCCCGAAAATTCAAACTGAAGATAACCAAATGGATTATACTTTAAGGCCGAAAGAATTAAAGCATTTTGTAGGGCAGAAAAAATTAAAGGAAAAATTAGAGATTTTCTTTTCTGCAGCTAAAAAGAGAAAAGAATCATTGGATCATTGTCTTTTTTCCAGTCCTCCGGGATTGGG
>JAGLYT010000352.1 GCA_023132075.1 bacterium | reverse complement strand
CCCCCTTTTTCAAAGGGGGAAAATTGTCTTTATTCCGTTGTCTATGGACTATCTTTTCAAACTCCCAACTTCCAAAGTCAAACTTCAAATTTTCTTAAAACAAATTTTTTTTGTCGTTAACTCATAACTAATAACTCGTAACTTATAACTGTCGTTTCTGTCTATGGACTATTCCGTTTCCGGTACCAACAAATCTCTTTCGTCTATAATTCCAATGGGTTTACTATTCTTATCTACTACCGGAATATTATCAAAATTTTTTCCTTTTAAAATTTTTATCGCCTCATTAGCAAAAAAATCAACCGTTATTGTAGTTGGGTTTTTGGTCATTATTTGGGAAATTTTTTTGTTCAACAGATCTTTTCCTTTTTTTTGTAAATGCCTTCTTAAATCCCCGTCAGTAAAAAACCCCACCAGTTTTCCTTTTTTATCAACCACACTTACCGCTCCTAAACGGCCTTGTGTCATTACAAAAAGGGCATCCTTAACACTTTTTCCTTCCTTGATTACCGGATTTTTCTTCCTCTTTTTTATTATATCCCCTACTTTAAGTAATCTTCGGCCGATATTTCCACCCGGATGAAATAAAGCAAAATCTTCTCTACTTAACCCTTTTTGTTTAAAAACACATATTGCCAATGCATCTCCCATTGCCAGCATTGCCGTAGTAGAAGAAGTAGGAATTATATTATACGGGCAGGCCTCTTTCTTTACCCCTACATTCAAAAAAACATCACCACTTTTAGCTAAAGAAGAACCCTTCCCGCCGGTAATGGAAATCAATTTTACCTTCATTTTTTTTATCAGGGGCAATATCTTCCCTACTTCTGCGGTTTCACCGCTATAAGAAAGAATTATTATCAAATCTCTACTGGTGATCATCCCTATATCCCCGTGAATACTTTCCGCCGGATGCAAAAAAAACGCCGGTGTACCGGTAGAAGATAAAGTAGCAGCTATTTTCCGGGCTATTATTCCGGATTTTCCCATCCCCATAACCACTACCCGTCCCTTACAATTTAAAATCAGTTTAACCGCTTTTTCAAAATCCTGATTAATGTTTTTAACCAGCGCTTTTATTGAGTCTGCTTCTATATTTAAAACCTCCTTTGCTTCCCTACTAATCATTTAATTCTCCTTTTTATTGTATATAAAACTTCTAAAGAGTGTGTCACAAACAGATAAATTTGAAATCCTAATATCTAAATCCTAAATAAATCCAAAACTCAAAACACTAAATTCCCGCCATAACGGACTGACGAGGCAAGCAAAACAAAAAAAAAGGCAAAATGTGTTTCGAACGAT
>JAGLYT010000351.1 GCA_023132075.1 bacterium | reverse complement strand
GCGAGATCGTAAGCCAAGAAGTGGAGGTTTTGATCAGGAATACCATAGTGGGAGCCATTTTGATAAGCGCGAAGGTGGTGAAAGCCGAGGGTTTGGTAAAAGAAAACCAACAAATTTCCGAAAACGCAAAAAAAAAGTATAATTAGAAGATAAAAGGGTTTCAGGTTAATTGGAACAGGGGGTAAAGAGAGGGAATATCTTGACATCTTGACAACGTCCCCCAAGACAAGATGAGTTTATTTTTTTTCTTGACAATAACCATAAAATATGGTTATATAAACATAAAACATGGTTGTAAAAATTGGAGGTAATTATGCTTGAACCCATCTTAGGAAATAGTACTGTTGAAAAAATCCTTCTTTTTCTTTCTGTTTACGGCGAAGGATATGGTACAAAAATGTCAGATACATTTAAGATTTCATTAAATGGAATTCAACAACAGTTAAAGCGATTGGAAGATGGAGGTGTTTTAGTAAGTCAATTAAAGGGAAAAACAAGGATTTATAAATTCAATCCCCGATATTTTTTTCTGAAAGAACTAAAAAGTCTTCTGGAAAAAGTTTTAAAAGTGTTATCTGAAACGGAATTAAAGAAATATTATCGCCAAAGAACAAGACCAAGGAGAAAAGGAAAACCGTGAAAAGAAAAATAAATTGGAGAAAGATAGAGATAAAAGATTTAGCCTGTTTAATATCTGAGCATTTAAGAAAAAATAATATTGAAACTGTTCTTGTCGGGGAAGCTTGTGTTTCTATTTATTCCAATAATGAATATTTTTCATATGATCTTGATTTTGTAACGGAGAATACAATCAGAGAAATTAAACCAATTTTAGAAGAAATAGGGTTTAAGCAAAAAAGTACGCGTCATTTTATAAGGAAAGATTGTTTATGTTACATTGAATTTATTGCTTCTCCAGTAGCTATAGGGAACGATGAAGCAATAACAATATTTAAAAAGCTGAAAACAGAGAAAGGAGCGGTAGTATTACTCACAGCAACTGATTGTGTTAAAGATAGGCTTGCAGCGTATTATCATTGGAATGATCCTCAATCATTAGAGCAGGCAGTAATGATAACTAAAAAACAAAGAGTTGATTTGCAGGATATTAAAAAGTGGTCGGTAAAAGAAAACGCAAGAGAAAAATTTGATAAATTTAAAAAGCTTTTAAATAACGAAAAGAAAGTTATTCAAAAATAAATCGATAAAACAATAAGATAATGGACAAAAGGCAAAAAAAAGAAGGAAGGGCAATTTGGGTTTCATTGCAAATAAAGAGAGGGGGAATAGGGAACCTATTAAATAAAGACATTGATTTTAAG
>JAGLYT010000350.1 GCA_023132075.1 bacterium | reverse complement strand
ATCCAGTAAATAATGCTAAATTTTTCCAATGCGGGTTTGGATTTTTTTTCTAAACCCTAATCGAAATACATCATTTTTGTAAGATTTATATTGACCTTTAAATAACTAAAAGTTATAATACTCACGAAAAATTAAAGTAATCTATTCTTTTTCTTTTCGCTATTTTAAAAAGGTTCACGATGACTATGTGTAAAAAACTACTATCTATTTTTCTCTTTTTAATTTTTTTCCAAAATTTGTCCCTTGAGGCAACAACAAACAATAATACCACCAACAGTTACCGTATTTGCCCGCTTGGATGCAATGGGGAATTTATTTATTATTTGATTAAAAGCGTTAAACAAAATGAAGATTCTGTTTCTCTGAACAGATTACAATTAGAATTTTCCAAAATAGAAGTAAATACGAATCTGGTAACTAAAATTAACCCTTCGGATATCCCTTTAAATTTAGAATATTCCGAAATCCAACTCGATATACTCAACCAATTTTTTCCTCAAAATTTGTCAACATTCCCTTTAAAATGGACAATGGAAACAAATATCAAGGAAAACACATACAGCTTATTCTTATCCTCACAAATAGTGGATAAAAGAATTGCCGTAATTGATTTTCCCCTTACGGAATATGAAAAAGCCCTTAATCCTTCCGTAACTACTGAACATTTTTCTTCCTACTTATTTCAGCCTCATAATTTCGTAATGCTTTCTCTGATTAAAGTACTTAATGCCCCTGATTTTGCAGAAAAAACACCTGTAGTCCAAAGCTATTCATGGGATACCTTTTACAATACTATTCTTCTAAAAATTTGTAGATTATTAAACAGCGTAGGAATGTCTCTTTATAGAAAGGGAGATAATCAAAAAGCCTATGATTATTTTTTTTCCGCTCAACATGAAAAATTGCCTATAACTTACTATAACACTGCTTGTATGAGCTCTCTTCTTGGCGATATTTCCGGTGCTATAGAAAATCTAAAAAATTACATACCTACGGCACCGGATGAATGGAAAGATAAAATAAAAAAAGACAAAGATTTTGATGGAATCAGAAAAACGCTGGAATTTCAGGAGTTTCTGGAAATTCACGAAAATCTTTCCTCTTTTTAGCCCTATCACTTCTTTATGCTTTTTGGGCACTACCTAAAACCTTTTCATTCTTATGCATATACATTTTAACCAATTCTTCCCGGGCCGGACCTAAATATTTGCGAGGGTCAAATTCCTCCGGCTTTTCCGCAAAAACCCGGCGAATGGTAGCAGTCATTGCTAACCGGCCATCCGAATCAATATTTATTTTACATACGGCACTTTTTGTTGCTTTTCTCAACTG
>JAGLYT010000035.1 GCA_023132075.1 bacterium | reverse complement strand
TATTATATAACGGATGAAATGACTATAGTTTTAAAAGATATGAAATTTAAAGTAAAGAAAGAAGAAGAAAACGAAATAACCGTTTTTACAATTCATTTAAAATAATCCGCTTGCTTGCCTGCCAGTCTTTAAGGCAGATCTTTTGTCTTTTATCTTTTTGTCTTTGTTTTTGACCAATTCAACAAATTTAAACCAGTAAAACAAATCTAAACTCTGCCTTAACAGATTGGTCCGCCTGAGGCGGAGCGAGACCCTCCTTAAAGATTGGAGGACAAGCAGGCAATTCAACTGTCTTTTTGCCTTTGTGCTTGTTGTCTTTACCTTTACCTATAAGCTTAATGAAAATGCACCGGTAAGTATAACTGTTTGCGATTTAATGGATTATGAAGTAACATTTTGAATTTAAAGCAGGTGAAAAGAGGGCACAACGAGGAGAAAACCGGATTATCCGGGATTGCACTGATTTTTGGGGAAAATCAGTAATGAAAGGAGGATATATATGCATAATAGTGGAACATTCTTCAAGAGGAAAGAAGGTAGTAATAAAGGAAATGGGGGTCATTCCCTGATGAGTTTTAATTTATGCCAAAATAAATTAAAGTAAAAGAAGAAAAAACTTGACAATTCTATTAAAATATACTAAAATAAATTGTAATCACACTTCAACAAGGGGGAGGATAAAAAATCCCAAAAAAATTATTAAGGCACTTAACATTTCAGGTATAACAATTACTGTGGCAGGAATTTACATTGCGCCAGGTTCAGAAGAAAAAGTAGCGGAAACTGAGATTTTGTAAATATTAGAAACAAATGATAACTTGGCAAGTAATATTTATTAAATCAAAGAGAACTGGGTTAGAAATGAATCCTTTGTCTATGAGATTGATGTTTCAAAGCCAATGGGAATAAAATTAAGAGCTTTTATTATTCATTCGGGTAGGGGTTTAACAAGAAAAGAAGAATATGAGAATAATATTTTCTTTAGTTCCTTTGATAAGAATGATGATTAGGTATCGTTTTTTTCAGAACAATATGTTTAATAGAATAGAATTATGATAAAATGATATATGTTACTAATGTAGTCAATTCCGATTCAAAACGTAGTGAAAGAATATTCGGAGTAAACGGCAAATTAATCAGTAAATGTGATGGAACATAAAAATTGGATATCAGGAGTGTAAACATAGAGGCATCTCGTGTTTTCCTGATGGGATTATAAACCAAAAAAGGGCTTAGTTAGAATTTCTGCTTTTCCCCCTTGACAAAGGAATTCAAAGCGGCCCTTTTTTGGTATAACTTTATAATTAAGTTTTTTATATTCTACTGTTTTTTAAGTTGTTTGTCCATTATTTTTTATGTGTTAGTGTTTTTTTTCTCTCATCTTGTGGGAGGATATCGATTGTTAAATCTCCGTTAAATTGGGTGATTTTGGTTACCTGATTGTAGGAATTTTGCAATTTTTTGGTTCTAACCAAAATTTGTGATGCCTTCCCTTTCCTGTTTATCAATATCCTACAACAATAAGAATCTTATATATTCTTAAGACCGGTCATAGTTTTCCGGGTAATAACAAATAGTTTTTCTCGCGAATTTCAGATAAACCGTATTTTAACTAATCTTGAGAACCTTGAGGGACATTATTTAAGAGTTCAAAGTATTGATAGAAGAAAAGAGAAATTTATTAATATTTTTGATGAGTAGATATCTGAAGAAAATAGGCATAAATATAGGAAGTGATGGTGTCCCCTATCTTTATTTTATTGACTTTGCATTTAAGTTATACTAAAATCGTTTTAAGTCAAAGAGAAATAATGAAAATAAAATAATTAAAATTGTCTTTTTAAAAAAGAGGGATGTTGTTAAATAAAGGAGTCAAACCTTGAAAATAAAAAGGGGAGTATCGTCTTAGACTCTGGATGTCCAAAAGCACAGGCTTTGTTTTTTTATTATAATAAGGAGGAAGAGAAGATGTTAAAAATAAAAATACTCTTTGTTTTATCGGTTATTATTTTGTTAATAACTTCCGGTTATTTACTGATTGATATGTTCGGGGAAAAAAGGGGATATCCTTCCCAAATTGGAGAGGAAGATGTTTTAGCAGAGGTAAATAATTACTGGATGACAGTAGAGGAATTTAAAGGCGAAGTAAGGAGTTTATCCTCTACCGAAAAAAGAAAACTTGCTACTTATCAGGGCAAGAAACAGTTTTTAGACACTATAATAAAAAGGGAACTTTTATTACAGGAAGCCCAAAGACAGGGTCTGGACAAAGATAAAGACTTTATGAAAACAATAGAAAAATATTGGGAGCAGGCTTTACTTCAAACGCTGTTAAGGAAAAAAAGCAGGGAGATTGTTGAGACAGTGCGGGTTAGTAAACAGGAAATAGAAGATTATCGTTTAAAAATGAGCGAAGAAATTTGGGCAAAAGTGGTTTTATTAAATAGTAATCGAGCGACTAAGCAGTTGATTGAAGAAGAGGATATGCAAAAAGGAATTGAAAAGTTGAAAAAATTTGTTTTAGACAATGAGGAATGGCAGTGGTATAACGTGGGAGATTTGGATTGGCGGATAGAAAAAGTGTTATTTTCCTTATCGGAAGGAGAAATAAGCAGACCGGTAAAGATATATTCTGAATGGGCAGTAATGAAGGCAGGAAAAAAAAGAAAGAAATTGAAAGTAGAAAAATTGTCCGATGAAAAGATTGCCATGATTATCAAAAAACTGAAAGAGACTGAAAAAATGGAAGACTGGTTAAATGGTTTAGATGAACAGGCAAGAATTATTCAGAATAGAAAGATATTAGAGGCTTTGGATTTTAATACAGAGATGTAAAGACAGTTAACAAAGACAGTTGACAGATGAAAATAAAAGATCCGCTTTAAAGATTGGCGAGACAGGCAAAATTAAAAGAAAAAAGACAATCCTTCCCCCTTTTCAAAGGGGGAGAAAACACAGGGAGGAGATTGAGTAATGAATCAAAAAAGTGTTTCCGCAGGAAAGAAAAAATATTATTTTATTAATGAGTTTTTTCAGGTGAGAATTATATTGAAAGTTTGTCTTTTGGTAATTGTTGGGTGTATTATTTTTTCTGTAATTATATATTTTTTTTCAAAACAGACAACGACTACTTCTTTTGAAAATTCCCGTTTAATACTGAAAAGCACAGCAGATTTTATTTTCCCTGCATTGGTTTCCAGTATGATTGTGGTAGTTACAATGTTGAGTATTATTTGTTTGATAGTCGTTTTGTTTGCTTCTCAGGAAACAGCAATATCGATGTGTGTGTTGGAAAAAAGTATTCGTAATGTGGGAGAAGGAGACCTGACTGTGATTATTAATTCAGCACCTCAAGAAGAACGGGAAGTATTAGTGCAAAATTTTAATCAAATGGTTAAAGAACTCAAAATTAGTGTATTAGAAATAAGAGAGGTGAATAATGAATTGAAAGAAAATATTGAAAAATTAAAGGAAAGATGTGGGAATTGTTCGGAAGAAGAAGAAAAACTAATAGAAGTGCTATTAAAAAAGCAGGAAAGATTAAACGAAAGGATTGCTTATTTTAGAACATAGATGACAGTTGACAGATAACAGACAATAAACTACAAAGACAGTCCATGGGCTATAGACAGAAACGACAGTTACAATTTATAAGTTAAAAAAGAAAAAACAGGCACAAAGGCATTAAAGGACAAAGGCGTCTGCCTTATTGATTGGCGAGACCCGCCTTACAGACTGGCGGACAGGCTTTCGCTGAGTTTATCCTGAGCACTTCGTTTTGCTCAGCATAAACTCAGTCAGATGGTAAATAGTAATTGGGGAGATTATGCTTAGAATGAGGATGGCCGCAATAACTGTTTGTTTATTATTGTGCTGGTGCAGTTCTTTTAGCCGGGCAGCACAAAAATGGAAAAAGATAGAGAGTGAATATTGTGAAATATATTTTTTAAGCTATCGTGAACTAAAAAAAATAAACTCTAATGTCGATGTATCCTTGATTTCTCTAAATGTCGAGAAAAAGATTAGAAGTCCTAAAATAAAAACTAAAAGCATTAGTAATGAAGTAAAGCGAAAGTTTGATGTTATTTTTAGGAAAGTAAAAGAAATTTTAGATATGCATCCCCGTGGAGTAAAGGTAAAAATAAATATTTACTTAAATAAAAAACAATTAGATAGAGTACACCATAAACTATTTAAACAGAAAAACAGGGCAATTTCTTTTTATGTTTATAAAACCAATACTATTTATACCAGTGTTCAACATATTTCAGAGGGAGTATTGGCGCATGAAATGGGACATTGTATTATAGATCACTATTTTGTGGTTCTCCCTCCCCGTAAAGTGCAGGAGATATTAGCTGTATACGTTGATTCCCATTTGAATGATTAGAAGAAATAATCGTTAAAGTAATCTGAATTTGTTTTTTTAGATTATGACTTATTTGGCGAAGTATTTTTCTTTTCAAGCATGTTTAACGATTCGTTAGCAATTTGTTGGACTAATTTGCTCTTATCTTTTTTTGTTGTTTCCAGGAGGACTTTTTTTGTTTCATCCCCGGGAAAGTTTCTTAATGACCAGGCTATTCGCAGGCGAATACGTTCATCCGTTCCCTTGCCCAACCCAATAAATTTATTTCTTTTTTTAAGTAATTTTGTTAAAAAAGGAAAAGTGTTTTCGCCTCCGATTTTTCCTAAAGCAAGGCAAATTTCTTCCTGAAAAGGAATATTGTTTGATTTTTTAAATAGCTGGATTAATTTATCAACAGATTCAATGCTTTTTATTGTCCCCAATCCCTTTATTGCTTCTTGCTGGATGGACAAATCACTATCGTCGAGAAATTTAATTAAAATATTGCTTGCCTGGGTGGTGGCTGTTTTAGTAATAAGATGGATGATATCCTTTTTTATTAGAGCATCAGGAAAAGTGGTAAATTTTTCTAATTGTCCAAGAAAAGGTTCAATTTTAAATTCGTCAAGTATGTCTATTATTTTTTTCAAAGATGAAGAAGATAAACCAAAGTTTAATTCATCAGCTAAAAGATTTATTCCTTCGTTTCCGATATCTTTTAATGCTCTGGCGAGGTTTTTCCGTATGCGTAAATCTTCTATTTCCCGGATAGCTTCTATAAGAACCTTTGTGCATGAATGTCCTAAAGCGGAAATTATTTGTAAACAAGTTTCATGCTTTTTAGGAGATACGGCCTTAAGATCATTAAAAAGGATTTCTTTTGACTCGTAAGCTATTTTTTCTAACGAAATATTAATCAGTGTGGTTTTTTCTTCTTCTTGCGAAGAAAACAGGGCTTTTTTCAATGTTTTAATTATCAGCAGTAAACTGTCAGTATCTTTTTTTAGCAGGAAAGCATTTGCTCTTTTAATTAAAAGTTTAGTAATTTGTTTATACGTCTCAGTGCTTGTTTCTTTTTCTAAATAATCAAATGTTTTATCGTGTAAAATAGTTAATAGTTTTTCATTATCAATAGGGGAAAGAGTTTCACAAATTTTAGCAATTAATTTTATTGTGCTTAACCGGATCATCGGAGAGGTGTGTTCCATATTTTCCAGTACTTTTTTGGCTAAATCCTGGGCATAATCATTAGAACCTAATTGAGAAAGTTGTTTAATCATTAACGGTATTTTCTGGTAGACAGGACTTTCTAATAAAGAGGCGCTTTCTTTTTCTAATAATCTGTCAGTGCTGAAAAGGAGTTCTTTTTTTTCGTCTTTGATTTCTTTTACCCCTTCAGGAATCTTCTCTATTAATTCGTTTTTCAATAATTGCTCAAAAACTTTGAAAGACACTTTTTTACTGGTTGGTGACGTTAAGACTTTACTAATAAAAGTTTTTAAGCTGTTGAGTTGGTCAATACTTTTAAAATTAGGGTTGTCCTGGTCGCTTAAATCTTTATACCAGCAAGTAATTTCGCTGAATATTTCGGTTATTTTTTCTTTTGAAAGGGTTGAAAGAAGTGTATCTTTTAAGCCGGACTGTTCAATCTTTTGTGGTAATTGTCTTTCAAAAATTTCCTTTAAGACCATAGGATTTAAATCAGCTAATTTCGCAGCTAAGTGCTTTTGTACATTATCTTTTACATTTTGTTCGGGAATTTGTTCCATCATCCCATAAGCTTGCGAAAGAGTTTTTAGAACCCCTTCCATTTCTTCCCCTTTTTTCATATGGTCTAATGAGTTAGAAACTTTTTGAATAATAATTTCCCCTCTTACTATAGGCACATATACCGTTTGGTCTAAGCTTATATGAGAATTTTCTTTTTCATTGAATAATTCTATAAGTTCCTCTTTGTGTTCATTCCTGGAGATAAGTTGTTCTATTAACAGAAGTAATTCTTTTTGTTCTATTCCCGGTTTAAAGGTAATACTTTGTATGTTCTTTTCGGCTAAGATTTTCCAGAAATTATCAACTGCTGCTTTGGATAATTCTGCTGATAAAGGTAATTCTTTACCCTGAAAAAGTAATTTTTCATTTGCCTGGGAAATATTAAGCTCAGGATAAGAGTGTAAGCCGGTTTTAAGAAGGAGGAGGAGGCTGTTTATGGAACTATCCAGCATGTTGCTGCCCAACGGATAAATCTTAAAATTAGCAATAGTCATCCGGAAGGTTTTAATTATTTCTGCGCCCAGGTGTTGAACATTTTCATTGGTAATTGTTTTTTCGTCTGTCATACTTGTTTTCCCTCCCCTTTTAAAAAACTATTTGATTCTGAGATACAAGTAACTGTAAATCCAATCTCAAATTTTGAAAAAATCTAAAAATATTCTAACATAAATTTGATTAGTAGGTCAACAAGTTTTTAATCCATATTTTGTTTATTTTTCATTTGCAAAGAATAAATATTTATGCTAAATTTACAAAAAAAGCAATTACTGGAAAAAATCACCTAAAAGGAATTAATAATGCAGGAAAAGATTTTTATCGGGACGAGTGGCTATAGCTATTCCCATTGGGGAAAGGGTGTTTTTTATCCGGAAGGTCTTTCCCGGAAGAAGTGGTTTGAATATTATACGAAATTTTTTAATACGGTAGAAATAAATGCGTCTTTTTATAGATTATTTAAAAGAGAAATATTTGAAAAATGGCATAGGCAGACGCCTAAAGATTTTATTTTTACCATTAAAGGTAACCGGTTTATTACCCATATTAAAAAAATTCAGAATTGTAAGGACTCTTTAAAGTTGTTTTTTGAAAGCGTTTTTGGCCTGAAAGAGAAACTGAGAATTGTTTTGTGGCAGCTTCCACCGGGATTAGTTTTTAATGCAAAAAAATTGAGAGATTTTTGTGAAATGCTTGCCGGCTATAGTATTGGTCACGGTGATGTCCGGCAGGCTTTTGAATTTCGTCATCAGAGCTGGTTTTCCCGGGAGGTTTACCAAATATTAAAAGAGCATAAATTTTCTTTGTGTATTGCTCATTCCGGTCGTTGGCCTTATCAGGAAGAAATAACCAGTGATTTAATATATTTACGCTTTCATGGAGGGGGAGAGTTATACAATTCTAATTATTCGATTAGTGAGTTAGAAAGAATTGCTTTTAAGATAAAGAAGTGGTTAAAACAGGGAAAAAATGTACATGCCTATTTTAATAACGATGCGCATGGTTTTGCTGTAAAAAATAGTTTCAAATTGAAAGAGTTTATCATAAATTCCAGCAAAAAAAAAGTTTAGTTAAAAGGAGAAGGAATTCAATGAAAGAAAATCTTGTATTTTGCCGTATGCTTTTTAAAGGAAGAGTTCAGGGGGTTGGGTTTCGTTTTACTACCCAGCGTATAGCTGAAACTAATAATCTTTGTGGATTTGTGCGAAATTTGCTCAGCGGAGAGGTAGAGGTACAAGTGGAGGGAGAACGAAATATTGTTGAAAGTTTTTTAGAAGAACTTCGCCAACGGATGAAATTTTATATCACTGATTTAGATGTTTCCTGGGGAAAATATCAGGGGAAATTTAGTAAGTTTGAGATTACAATTTAAAATATACAATATTTTAGGTATTTTTGCGTTATATATAATAGAAGGTATTTATGAAACATTTATCTGATAGACAATTAATCGAAAAGTATAAAGAAGGGGATTTAAATGCACTTAACTCGTTAATTAAGCGGTATTCAGGAGCTTTGTTTACTTATATTTATCAGATGCTTGGGGATAAAGTCCTGTCGGAAGATGTTTTTGGGGAGGTTTTTTTAAAAATGATAAAAAATATCGATCGCTATAGGAATGAAGGTAAGTTTAAGAGCTGGTTGTATAAAATAACCAGGCATCAGGTGATAGATGTTTTAAGAAAGGAAAAGAAAATGAAAGTAGTTTCTTTGGATAAAGAAATTAATCCCGGCAGTGAAAATCCGTTAACCCTGGAAGATAAACTTTCCTGCCGGATGCCTTTACCGGAAAACATACTTCAAAATAAAAATATTCAGGAAGATTTAGAAGAAGCAATATCTTCTCTGTCTTTCGAGCAGAGAGAAGTTTTTCTCTTGCGCGAATACTCAAATCTTTCATTTAAGGAAATTGCTTCAATGTTAAAATGTCCGCTTAATACTGTGCTGGGACGAATGCATTATGCCTTGAGGAAATTAAGGGCTAAATTATACGTAAAATATGGAGGCAATTAAATGGATTGTAATATTTTCAAAGAAAAAGGTATTCTTTATTTATACGGGGAATTAAATGAACAGGAAACACAAACTTTCAGGCGGCATATAGAATCTTGCTCTTATTGCAAAAAAGAAATACTGAATTTAAAGAAAACGATGAGTATTTTTAAAGAAAAAAGGATGAATAAGCCTGATTTAGAAGCGGTAAAAAACATTGTTCAAACAATTACTGAAAAAGGTTTTTCAAAACCGCATGTTTTATCTCTACCTTTTAATTATAAATCACCGGTGTTTACTTTTTGTTCGGCAGCAGCGGTATTAATGATTGCTTTTTTATTTTTTCATGGAAAAGATTTTGTTCTTTTAAGAAAGGAGGTGTCCTGGAAATTTGAAGATGAAATTGAGATGGTTAGACAGGAAGTAGATGAACAGCTGGGTGTTTTCGATGAAGAGATAAATGTTTATTCTTCATCTTTTTTTAATGAAAAAATGGAAGAGATTGAAGTAGAAGTAAGTGAGCTATGGGTTGAAATGAATGAAGTTTGAAAAATATTTTAAAAAAGGAGGTAAGGTAAAATGAGAAAGAAATCTTTGATTGTAACAGCGGTATTAATTTTTACTCTGAGTTTTGTTTCCTTAGTGAAGACAGGAGTTGTGGCTGAACAGAGAAGGGATCGTCATCCGGTAGCAAAAGCCGTTTTGGAAGCAGAGGAAAGGAAGTTTATGCATTATGTAAAGGAAAATGATCCGGAAAAGTTTGAGAGAATGAAAAATTTAAAAATGGAAAAGCCAAATTTGTATCTCAAGATAGTCAGCAATGGAATAAAAGAAATGCATATTATGAGAAAGCTTAAGAAAGATGACCCTGTACGGTATGAAAGGAGAAAAAAAATATTACAGCTTAAAGGTAAGAATTGGCGATTAGGAAAGGAATATAGAAAGTGTGAATCGGCTGAAAGAAAAGAAGAAATTAAAAAAGAGATTAAGAAATCTCTGGATAATCTTTTTGATTTAAAGCAGGAAGAAAATTATTGTAAAATAGATGGTGTTGAAAAGAAATTAAAAAAACTAAGAAAGCGGGGCGAAACTCGAAAGAAAAATAAGAAAAAAATAATTGATCAAAGGTTTAACCAAATAATTAATAACGCTGAAGACCTTGGATGGGAATAAGATGCTTTTAATTGGATTGGACTATGAAGGGTAAGGAAACTTGCCCTTCATAATCGATTTATTTATAAGAGTTGTGCGAAATGCAATATGCTGTCATTCCGCACTTGATGCGGAATCTAAAATCTTTTTAAATATCAATAGATTCCTGCTTCCG
>JAGLYT010000349.1 GCA_023132075.1 bacterium | reverse complement strand
AAAAAGGATTGTATGAACGGTCCTTAGAAATTTGTAGAGAAGCAATAAAAATTAAACCAGACAGGGCGGATATTCATTTTGTTTTAGGGTCAACATATTTAAAATTAGACAAAAAGGAAGAAGCATCGGTAGAATATGGAATATTGAAAGAATTAGATAAAAAATTAGCCGGTAAACTTTTAAAAGAGATAAATAGAAAAAAGTAAATATTGTTTTGCAGTAACTCTTTAAATAGTCTTGTTATTATGGCAATATCATCTTTAAAGCTTTAGGATACACCTCAAATTCAGCAGGTAAATTACCGCCCACATCCCCATCTATCTGAATAGGAATAGGTTTTTCCCCGGAATGATAAATTTTAAATTTTTTTGCTTGAAACGAAACGATGTTTTTGTCTTTTGAATAAGACTGTTTAATTACTAAATTGAAGAAAAAGGATAGTAGTGCCCTGCGATGTTTATTTTTTAATAAACAAATATCCAGAATTCCGTCGCTGATACTTGCTTGAGGGAAAAAGGTAAATTTCCCTCCGTAGTGTTTAGCATTACAGACAATGGCTAAAAAGCATTTTTCGGGAGTTCCGTTATCTTGTTGAATGTAAAAAGGAGCGGGATTATATTTAATAAAGTCATAGATTCCCTGCAGTATAAAGGCTTTTGCTCCGAGCATGTTTTTTAATTTCGGGTGTACCCGTTGAGTCACTTCAGCATCAAACCCAATGCCGGCCATAGAAATAAAGTAGCACGTTTTTCCGGGCATACTTATTTTGCCTATATCTAATTCTTTTGTTTTTGCTTTGAGAATAATTTCGCAAGCGGCAAGAGGGTTTTGAGGAATACCGGTTTCCAAAGCGAAAACATTGGTTATACCTAAGGGAATAAAACCAAGGGGAATATCATTGGGTCGTTTGGGGGAGGGAGAAGCGGTTTTTATTGCTTTTATGGCGATATTTAATGTCCCGTCGCCTCCTCCGACAACGAGCATGTCGTAATTTTTTTGGGAAGCTGTCTGAAAAGCGATTTTTTCAATTTGGATAATGTCATTAGTTTCAGAGATATCTAATATATTGTTTTTGCTTAAAATTTCTTTTATTTTCGGTAAATATTTTTTTGCTTTTTTCCCTCCGGAAAATGGATTGATAATCAATTTAATGCGCATTTCAAGTCCTTTCCTTTTTTATAAAATTAAATATATCAAAAGAATCGATAAAAAGTCAATGGAATAAGAAAAGAAGAAGATGTGCTTTTTATTCTGCCTGTAAAAAAGGAGTGTGTTTAAAATGAAAGTCAGAATAAATCTTGACACTTCCCTGTTGACTTTATCCTTGAATACTTTTTTAAAATATG
>JAGLYT010000348.1 GCA_023132075.1 bacterium | reverse complement strand
GTTCTTTCTCCCAGTTTTTTTAAATCTATTACCGCTCTTAAGGCCCGGCCGATTAATCGTTGAATTTCATAAGTTCTGCCTGTTATTTTAAAGCGTTCTCTTTCTGTACGGCTAACAGTTGCGCGGGGTAGGAGAGCATATTCGGCGGTAACCCATCCGGTTCCGCAACCTCTTAAATGTAGCGGTACTTTTTCTGCAACAGTGGCATTGCAAATTATCCGTGTAGATCCTGCTTCAATTAATACGGAGCCTTCCGCATACCGAACGTACTTTTTAGTGATTTTTAAAGGGCGAATTTTATTATTTTGCCTGCCGTCTTTACGTATCATTTACACAATTCTCCTTAAATTATTTTCTATACTTCGTTTTTTGTTTTCTGTCTCACTTATTTTGTTTCTTACTTTTTCTACTTCCCGCTCAGGGGCTTTTTTAATAAAATTTTGGTTAGAAAGTTTTTTGTTTAATCTGTCTAACTCTATATCCGCTTTGAGCTTTTCTTTTTCTAATCTGGTCTTTTCTTTTTCCAGATCGATAATGCCCTCTGTTGGTATGGATATTTCTACTCCGGAATTAGTAAGACCTACTATTGACCCCTGTACTTTGGGTGTAGGTCCAATGGTTATTTTTTCTGCTTTGGTTAAGTTTTGGATAATAGACGTTGTTTTATCTAAAATTGACAGACTTGATTTATACTCCGGAAAAATATTTGTAGTATCCAGGTTAAGATTAATCTTCGCAGTGATAGGGATTCTTAACTCTCCCCTAATGTTTCTTACGCCATTAATAATACTTTCAGTAAATTCCATGTTTTTACCTATTTGTGGGTCGATATTAAATTCATTTTCTTCCGGCCATTTGGCTATCATGATACTTTCGCCTTTTTTAGAAGGGAGCATCTGCCAGATTTCTTCGGTTATAAAAGGCATTATCGGGTGAATTAATCTTAATATTCTCTCTAAAATGGTAATTAATATCGTATGAGCAATTATCTTATCCTCGTCTGTCCCGGTGTAAAGCCTGGGTTTAACCATTTCCAGATACCAGTCACAATAAATATTCCAGATAAAAGTATAAAGCTCTCTGGCTGCCTCACTTATTTTGTGTTCTTTAAAGGCTTTATTTACTTCACAAACCAGTGCATCGTATTTATAAAGTATCCATTGGTCCATCAAATCTATTTTTTTGTCTTGAATATCTTTCTGATTTAAGCGGTCCCTTACGGTTGATTTTATATCTTCGCCTAAATTTTCAAAATTAGTAAGCACGAATCTTGCCGCATTCCAGATTTTGTTGGTAAAATTTCTTGCTGCCTGGAAATTTTCTTCTATAATTTGCATATCCCTTCCCATAATTGCGTCTTTAGC
>JAGLYT010000347.1 GCA_023132075.1 bacterium | reverse complement strand
TACTTTTTTTTCCCGTAAGTTTTTCTTTTTTCAAACAAACCTCATCGGTATTTACTTTATCGATATATTCGTCTATGTCCTCTACATTGGTTGATCTTATTCCATGCAAAAAACTAGCCGCGCCCGCTCCTATGCCTAAATATTGCCTGTTATCCCAATAAACCTGATTGTGTTTTGAACTTTTATACGGTAATGCAAAATTAGAAATCTCATAGTGTTGATAACCTTTCTCTGTCAATATTTTTATTGCATACTCATACATATCCGCTTCTAAATCTTCATCACAAGCTTTTATTTTACCGGAATTTAAATCGGAATATATTTTTGTACCACGCTCAATACTTAAAGAATATAAAGAAATATGCTCCGGCTTTATATTTATTATCTTTTTTAGAGTCTTTTCCCAATCACACATTCTTTGTCCGGGTAAGGCAAAAATTAAATCGACATTTATATTATCAAAACCAAGTTTTCTGGCTAAATAAAAATTATTCAAAAATTGCCTTTTCGTATGGATTCTCCCTATACTTTCAAGCAACTTATCATCAAAAGTCTGCAAACCAATACTTAAACGATTTACACCTTCCTTTTTAAGTGATTTAAGTTTTTGCCTATTAAGTGTGCCTGGATTAGCTTCTACGGTAATTTCTATGTTTTTTTTAAATACAAAATTATCACAACAAAATTTAAACAAATTTTCCAATTGAGAGGAAGAAAGAACAGTCGGAGTCCCTCCTCCTATATATATGCTCCGAAGTGTTTTCCCTTTATATTCACTTAATTCCTTTTTAAGAGCATTTAAATACTGTTTAACTTTTTTTTCTTTATCGTTTTTTTTATTTGAATAACCGGAAAGAAGAGTTGTAGTTTTAAAACTGCAATAAAAACACTTTCGCAAACAAAAAGGAATATGAATATACAAGCTAACCATAGATTTATTGGTTCTTTCGTAAAAATTAAAATTATTTAGATATCTTTTTTACTTATAATTTACTATTTGTACCATGTCCTGCCCTAACCCCTAACTCTTGCATGCCGTGTCACAAATAGTCATAAACACAGACAAACAAATCCGAAATCATAATATCAAAATCCTAAACAAATTCAAAATACTAAATTCAAAACAAAAACTAAAGACAGGCACAGAGTTAAAAGACAAAAGACAGTCCATAGTCCACAGTCGATAGTCCATAGATAAAAACAAAAAAAACAAATACTAAATCCGAAATACGAAATTCTAAACAAATTCAAAACCCAAAATACTAAATTCAAAACGAAAGACAAAAGATAAAAAATAACGATAAAACAAAAAATGAAGGTGAAATATGTTTTGAACGACTTAGCAAATTTTAGCGAAAATAAGCG
>JAGLYT010000346.1 GCA_023132075.1 bacterium | reverse complement strand
TTTATCCCACATACCTTTTGAGCGGGAAGATACGGAATAATTAAGCACGAAACCTTTCGACTGAGTTTATGCTGAACAAAGTGAAGTGCTCAAGATAAAATCAGCTGAAGTGAGCAGGATCAATTCGACTATAGAGTTTTTGTCAGCATAGCTGAAAAACCGTTAAGTCTCATTGAACTAAAAAGAAACTTCAATATTAACCGATGACTGATTATTATCATAATCATAGTTGTCAAAATTAGAATCTCTTTTTCGGTATTTATGGTTTAAACCTAAAGATATCCATTCCTGAACTTTATAATCCAGTCCCAGCGTTCCTTCTAAAATAAAATCCGCTCTTTTCTGAGATATATTATTTTCTGTAGTTTCCAGCGGATAATTATTAAAATATCCGCCTAAACCTATTGAACCCGTGGTTTTATAACTAATACTCTGAGTAAATTTTAAAAACCCGCGGGTAGAATTAAAATAATTATTATTTAAATAGAAGGATTCACAAGCCTTACTCTGGGCAGATAAAGTAAACACACTATATTCTGAAAATTTCTCTATCATTTCCATATCGAAAACAATTGTACTAAAATCCTCTATTGTCTCTTCTTCATAATCTCTCGATTCTACACCAGCTTTTATTGTAAGCAAAAAGCGTGGCGTTACTTCTTTTCTCAAACCACCTTTAAGACGAAAAAACCCTGAGCTATTACTGCGGGTTACATAATCAATCGTCCCATAATTTCCTTCTATTAAAAAAGAAGTCCTTGGTAAAAATTTATAAAAAATAACCGGCCCAATACATAATGCATTCCGGTCATAAATTGCATAAACATCTTTTTCATAAAGATAACTATTATAAGTGGTTACCAGTTCACATATAATTTTTTTATTTGTCCTCACCCCAACTTTAGCCTGAATATTAGTATCTTTGTGTTTTATTCTCTCAGTCAATTCCACTGTCGGAGGATCACAACCATCTTTAAAAACCGAATGTAATCTTAAATATGCCTTATCAGGAAAATTGAAATCGGCTACCAGGATAATATTTTGCCTTTGGGAATCATTTTTTTCAGCTTCTTCACTATAATTTACCAAATCAAAATGACATCCTAAACTCAAAAAATGGGTTTTTACCAGCATTTTAAAATCTACACCCGGAGACACTTCGCTAATAAAACTTTGTTGTTTATTTTCCGGTTCTAAATAAATATTATCATCTACCATACCTTTAAAATTTACATATGGGCGTATTTGAAGCAACCCGGAATTAAAAGTTTCTCCCCAAACAAAAGAAGAAACAAATAATACAGCACCAATTAAAAATACTCCAAAAAAAGATTTCATCGATTTTTTTAATTTAACCATCTTATCCCCTTTTTTATTTGCTTAAGGAATTAAGGAAGATC
>JAGLYT010000345.1 GCA_023132075.1 bacterium | reverse complement strand
CCATTTTTAGATTGTTTTTGCGTGCCCATAGGGTAAAATTATGCGTAAGCGAGAGAAACATATTTTGCCTTTATTAAACCACCATTATTTACCCTTAAACTTTAAAATAAAGACACCCCTTTTAATTTAATAGATAATTTTATTTAGAGAATATTCTATTATTCCTTCTACTCCGGCTCGTTTTAATTGAGGAATAATTTGTTTTACAGTTTTTTCGCATAAAACTACTTCCAGAGCTACCCATCCAGGGAGGGTTAAACGAGAAATAGTTGGTTTTCTTAAAGCAGTCAAAATATCCATTACTTTGGTAATATTTTTTTCCGGAAGATTCATTTTTAAACCTACCATTTCTTCAGCAAGTAAAGCCCCTTGCAAAAGAATCGCAATGTTTTTAATTTTTTCTTTTTTCCAGGAATTTTTAAAAGCACTCTTATTAGTAATTAATCGGGTAGTCGAGGTTAATATTTTTTCTACGATTCTTAAATTGTTGGCTCGTAAAGAAGAACCTGTTTCGGTTAATTCTACTACGGCATCTACCAGATAAGGGGTTTTTACTTCCGTTGCCCCCCAGGAAAATTCTATTGCAGCATTTACTTTCTTTTTTTTAAAATAATCCTTTACCACATTTACTAACTCCGTGGCTACTTTTTTCCCTTTAAGATCATTTACTTTTTTTATTGTGGATTTTTCCGGGACAGCCAAAACCCAGGATACGGCAGAATAACCGCTTTTAGCATAAACTAATTCACAAACTTCTTTTAACTGAGAACCTCTTTTTTTGTCTTTTATTTTGGTTTCCAATATCCAGTCGTACCCGGTCAAACCGGCATCCAAAACTCCACTCCCCACATAATCAGCCATTTCCTGGCTACGCACCATCATTATCTGCAAACTATCATCGTCACAAACAGGAAAATAAGAACGGTCCCTCAACCTAACTCGAAAACCGGCTTTCTGAAATAATTCCAACGTTGATTCCTGCAAACTTCCTTTAGGTAAACCCAATTTTAATTTTTTCATATTTAAAAATTTTCTCCCGTTAAATAATAAGAAATTCTTCCTTTAAAATATTTGCCATTTTTTTAAAAGAATCAAAACTGCTTTCATTAAATAAACTAAATGAAACCATTTCCAACGAAGTCGAATTGTTCAACAAATAACGAAAAACTTCTTCCATCATAACCCTGGCACACATATCATAAGCAAGTTTTACTTTAACAAAAGCTAAAGTAGGAAAAGCAATAGACTTTATTTTTAACTCTTCTACATGTATCAGGCAATTCCTTAATCCTACCTGCATATGTTCTCTCACCGGCAATTTCATGTTTTCCCATGTAGCAACATGAAAAATATATTTTACACCAAGTGCTCCGGCTGAAGTAACTACCACTTCCCCTACAGGTATAGG
>JAGLYT010000344.1 GCA_023132075.1 bacterium | reverse complement strand
GTGACCTCATCCCTGCCGAGGATGCATTCTCCCATCCCCCCAATAAAATATACTTTTATTCCTTAAACAATACTTAAAAATTTACTTTTTTAAATTTTTTACCCGTCACTTTTATTTCTTCCTGATACTTACGAATATTTTCCTCTATGGCTAAAAGTTGCTGACATAAATCATTTACCCGGGAATCCTGCAGTTTTTCCTCCTGTACTAGTTTATATACGGTTTCTCCCAGAGTTCTCAGCTTTTTCATTCTCTTTGATTCAAGGTCCATTACTTTCAGTTTTAACTTTCCTATTTTTGCACCGTAAATAGTGTCTTCTTTTACCACTTCAGCTAATTCTAAAATTTTAGCCCCAAAAGTTTTTAGCCCTTTCTCTGTTTTTTCTACCATTTTTTTTAAGTTTTCTTTTGTCTTTGGATCTTTCAATTTTTCCTCCACAACTTTTAAGTGTTCTTTTATGTCTTCCCTTATCGACCCTTTCACCTTCTCTTCTTTTTTATTTATCTTTTTCTTTCCTTGAACTTCTTTTTTTATACTTTTTACTTTCTTACTTCTTCCGGCTTTCTTACCTTCCTTTTCCACTTTTTTAACCATTATTTTATCCTCCTTTCCTCTACCTTTACCTTTAATTTCAATTCAACAGCACAACGTAATTATATCCAAATCTTCAAAAAATGTCAATCACTTTAATAAATCAATTGTGTCAAGAATTATTCTAACTTTCATTGTTTTAATCACATTTTTTTTTAAAGTCCTTTTCAAGCCTGGTTTTTTAAAATTATAATCATTTATCCAGTTAAAAAGTGTTTCCTTTTTAAAAAATATTTATTTTAAAAACAAGTTTTTTTAATTTTAAGTTCGGAAGAATGTCTTACAACATCAACAAAACAAAGGGGTTATTTATAAAAGAGTACGACAACCCTTTCAAAAATAACCCCTTAACCTACAAATTTACAGTTTAAATGCTTCCGGCAAGAGACAAGAAATTTGTTTTTGTTTGATCTTCCCATCCCCCCTAACCATAATTATTAAAACATTTTTTCCAAACTCATAAATTACCTGGCGGCAAGCACCGCAAGGGCTTATCCATTTAGAACCATCACCAACTACACAAAGAGCTATTATCTCTGTCTCACCACCGGCTATAGTATTAAAAATAGCTGTTCTTTCGGCACAGATACTCAGCCCATAAGAACTATTTTCCACATTACACCCTTGATAAATTTTACCCTTACCGGTCAATACCGATGCCCCAACCGGAAACTTAGAATAGGGACAGTAAGACTTTTTTTTTGCCTGCTTTGCCTGCTTGATTAATTCATCTATTTGCGTTTTTTTTATGCTTACTTTCATTTTATCACCCCGCCTTTATCTTCTTCTCCAGTGACCCGGAATCCAGATATATCTTCCCC
>JAGLYT010000343.1 GCA_023132075.1 bacterium | reverse complement strand
GTAGGGGATTTTAAGGGAAATAGTAGTAAAATCGGTCGTTTTATTAAGCAGGCGCAAAAGCTCAAAGCCGACATAATAACCTTTCCTGAATTAGCCATATGCGGATATCCTCCCGAGGATTTGTTGTTAAAAAAGCATTTCGTAGAAGATAATCTAAAAGTATTAAACTCATTAGCAAGAAAAATTAGCGATATTGCAGTAATTGTCGGATTTGTAGACCGGGATAAAAAAGGTCATTTATATAATGCAGCGGCTGTAATTAGTAAAGGGAAAATAAAAGGAGTTTATCACAAGGTCAAGTTACCTAATTACGGAGTTTTTGATGAGAAAAGATATTTTCAACCGGGCAAAGAATTTCCTTTGTTTGAATTAAATCAAATTGTTTTCGGGGTTAATATTTGTGAAGATATCTGGGAATCAAAAGGAGTAGCGAAATTACAAGCGGATGAAGGGGCACAAGTAATTGTAAATATTTCCGCTTCTCCTTATTATGTTGGAAAAGAAAGTTTAAGAAAGAAAATATTGATTAAACAGGCAAAAGAAACAAAAACTTATCTTTGTTATAATAATTTAGTAGGAGGACAGGACGAGCTTGTTTTTGACGGAGACAGTGTTATTTTTGATTTTACGGGCAAAGAAATAATAAGGGGCAAACAGTTTGAGGAGGATTTGATTGTTGCCGATTTACCGGTAAAAAAAACAGCCAAAAAAATTAAAGGTAAAAATTGTATTAAAATAAGTGTCCCTGAAAAGAGTAAAAAACCTGTTTTACAACAGCGGAAAGTAAAAAAATCAAAAGAGATAAATAAAATTTATTCTGCTTTAGTTTTAGGAACACATGACTATATAAGAAAAAACGGTTTTCAGAAAGTGGTTGTCGGATTAAGTGGAGGAATAGATTCCGCTTTGACTGCGGTAATTGCCGGAGATGCAATAGGTAACGAAAATGTTGTCTGTATTTCAATGCCTTCCCGTTATTCATCAGCGGAGACACAGAAAGATGCTCGTGTTTTAGCTAAAAATTTAGGGATTAGATTGATTACTATATCAATAGAAAAGATTTTTAATGTTTATTTAGGGACACTGAAAAAAGAGTTTTCAGGGCTAAAAAATGATGTTACCGAAGAAAATTTACAGGCAAGGATAAGGGCGAATATTCTGATGGCTTTTTCCAATAAATTTAATTGGCTGGTACTTACTACCGGAAATAAAAGTGAGACATCCGTTGGGTATTGCACTCTATACGGGGATATGGCCGGAGGTTTTGCCGTAATAAAAGATATACCCAAAACAATGGTTTACCGGTTGGCTGAATTTGTGAATGAGAAAGAAAATGAAATTTTAATACCGAAAAGTATTCTTGTCCGGGAACCCTCGGCGGAATTACGGGAAAATCAAAAAGACCGGGATAGT
>JAGLYT010000342.1 GCA_023132075.1 bacterium | reverse complement strand
ACATCTAAACACCGTTTAATAAAAAAATTCATCCCATGCAAAGAAATTGACCTTAATTGGATTAAAGGAAGTCCTAATGAATCATCCATAATTACTTCCCCCATACGTAACTCCACTAAATCCGGCACAAATTTAAATTCCAGGTTTAATTTTTCACACTGCTGAGAAATGTTTAATATTTCCGGATGAACAGCAGGAAACTTCGCGACAACAACCTCTTCAATCTTATTCTTTTTTACAAAATCAGTTAATCTTTTTTCTTCCATTAAATCCGAAAAACAATACTCTCCTCTTTGTTTTTTTAATATTTTTTTGAGATGCTCAAAAATTTTACCCTGCCCCATTATTAATGTCTTGTGAAAAGCAAAAAACTTTTTACCAAAAATATTTATCAGCCACCGTGAAAAACAAAGCGAAAAAATACTAAACACCCAGGCATAAACAATAACTAAACGGGAATAAGAGAAATTACGATACAAAAAGGTTCCCGACATAATCACTATTGTTCCGATACTGACAGCAGAAACCACTTTTAAAAATTCATCAAAAACATCTTTTTTCTTTTTATTAGTATAGAAATTATAATGCATAAAAATTAAAATCCAAGTCAAAACAACCAAAGGAAGAGCTTGTTTATAAATAAGAAAAGAAGGGACCCCTTTAGTTACCGGTATTATTTGAAAAACAAACCTAACCCAATAAGCTAAAATAAAAGAAAAATAAACCAAAAATATATCAACAACAACAAGTAACCCGGTAAAAAATATAACCTTTTCGCCTTTTTTTAACATTTTTTGATATCCCGAATATTTATTATTTTAAAAATTATGCAATAACATTAGGAAGAGATTTTAACAAATTTTCCTCTAAAATGCAAATATTAAAATCTTTATTTCCTCTTTATCTCCGAATTACAAACATATCAATTACCAGTTACTAATTATTAGTCGCAAATTCCAAACGCATCAATTTTTCAAATTTATTCAATGAACCTTCCCACAGCAAGCTGCGGGGAATTAAACACATGCCCCTTCAACTCCCTCGCTGAGTAAAGCGAAGTACTCAAAACCCATTCAACTACAGAGTTTTTCTCAGCATAGCTGAAAAAACTCTGTAGTCTCATTGAAATAAATATAAAATATTTTCACCTTCTAATTTCCTTCAAGTCCGAATCAACCATCATTTTAATTAGTTCTTTAAAACTTACCTTCGGACGCCAACCTAATATTTTTTTTGCCTTAGAATAATCACCTATAAGTTGGTTAACCTCTGCCGGACGATAAAATTTCTTATCAATAGTCACATAATCTCTCCAATTTAAATCAACACAGTTAAAGGCTAATTCTACAAATTCTTCAACTGAATGTGTTTCATTTGTAGCAATGACATAATCATCACACTTTTCCTGCTGAAGCATAAGCCACAT
>JAGLYT010000341.1 GCA_023132075.1 bacterium | reverse complement strand
AGAGCATCTGCCTTTTAAGCAGAGGGTCGCGCGTTCGATCCGCGCCGGGCTCACGATATAATGGCCCCATCGTCTAGAGGTTAGGACACAGCCCTTTCAAGGCTGCGACGGGGGTTCGATTCCCCCTGGGGCTACCAATAGAGAATAGGAAAAAGGGAGTGGATTTACTAAAAACAGTAAGTCCGCTCCCTTTTTTATTTTTCTGACGGGGGTAAAAGGGAAAAAGCTTGACATTGAAAAGATAATTGAAGTACAATTTAAATTAATTTAACTTTAGTTAAACCAATTTGTTTCCGGCTGAAAACAAAGATTGATTTCAACCGAAAGGAGATGAACACTTATGAGTACTCAACCGATTAAAATTTTATTAATTGAGGATAATCCAGACGAAGCACGTTTAATTGAGGAGATGTTATTGGAAGTAAATGCGGGGGACTTTATTGTGGAGTGTGTTAATCGGCTTTCTACAGGATTAGAGCGGCTTAATGAGGGAAACATTGATATAATTCTGTTGGACCTTACCTTGCCCGATAGCAGGGGATTTGATACTTTCCTTAAGGTACAAACTCAAGTACCGGAGTTACCAATCATCGTGTTGACTAATTTGGACAATGAAGCACTGGCAGTTAAGGAAGTGCGAAAAGGCGCACAGGATTATTTGCTGAAAAGTGAAGTAACCGGTAACTTGTTGATGTGTTGTATACAGTATGCTATTGAGCGGAAACAAACTGAAAGACATGTCTTACATTTAAATAATATACTCAAATCTATCCGGACAATTAATAAATTAATTGTTATAGAAAAAGATAAAAACAATTTAATTCAAAAAGCGTGCGATATTTTAGTAGAAACGCGGGAATATAACACTGTATGGCTGGGATTGTTCATGATATTGGAAAAATGTCGGTGCCGGCTGAGATTCTTAGTAAACCCTCTAAATTGGATGAGTCGGAAATGAATTTAATCAAAAGGCATTCTCAATTCGGTTATGAGATATTGAAAGATATAGAGTTTCCATGGCCCATTGCTAAGATTGTATCACAGCACCACGAGCGGTTAAATGGTTCCGGATATCTTTGGGATTGACGGAAAAAGATATTATGCTGGAAGCAAAAATTTTAAGTGTGACGGATGTTGTTGAAGCAATGGCTTCTCATCGGCCTTACCGTCCGGCATTAGGTATAGATAAAGCATTGGAAGAAATTTCCCGGAATAAAGGTGTTTTCTATGATGCCGAGATAGTGGATGTGTGCCTGAAACTTTTCGATGAAAAGAAATTCGAATTTAATAAATAGAAAAGATTAGGGATTTTGTAATAAAAAATTATTCAACTTTAAATGGATTTTATAATTTTTTTGTCTTTGAAATTTTCATAATATCTTATATAATAATATTAATATTAAACCTTTCTAAATGGAATAGAAAGGTTTTTGTTTTTT
>JAGLYT010000340.1 GCA_023132075.1 bacterium | reverse complement strand
AACATATTTTGCCTTTATTAAACAATCTAAATCATCCTCACAAACCAGCAAGCAGGTAAATTCAAAATTCAAAGCAAAAAAACAATTACTGGATTCCTGCATTTTTTTCGTCCTTCTTCAAGATATATTCACTATCATTTGATTACCGCAATCTTTTTAACTACCATCCTCTCTTTTCCTCCCCAGGCAGCGGTAACACGGTAAAGATACACACCATTGGCTACATCGTCTAAATCCCAGTCTACTTCAAAATGGCCTCTTCCATTGGTAGTAGTGTTATAGGTCTTTATCCGTCCACCCGCAGTAGTAAAGAGCTCTACTTTGACCTCTGCCGGTTCTTCTGTATAAAATACAATGCGCACCAGATTTCCTCTGACCGGATTAGGATAACAAAAAGCTTCCAATTTTCCTGAATCTTCAAACGGCCTAAATAAAACTATATTAACATTTTCACTATCAGTTCCTGAATTTACAATAACCGGCATTGTCCGGTCAGCATAGCCAGGAGCGCTGGCTACAACCAAATACTCTCCCGCTGAGAGATTTTCAATTAAAAAAGTACCATCGGAATAAGGAGTAGTGGCCGCCGCTAATACACCGTTATAAAAAATATTTATTGTTGCTGACAGTAAGGGTTGGGCATCACTATTGGTAACCCGTCCGTGAATGGAATTGGGTAAAGCGGGAATATATATTGACTTATTGACTGTCATAGAATTCCCTTCGGCATAACAGGTAATTGAAAAATTTATATATCCGGTTATTGAACCTAAAGGGTTTATCCGCCATTCTTTTTGCACAATCTCTTCGGCAGGCACATCTCCCAGTGCTTTTTCTGCTGTTTCACCGACATCAAAAACCAATCCGGGAGCTAAATTAAACTTTACGGCTGCCCCACTAACTTCATGCCCGGAGGAATTTTTCAGGTAACATACGGCAGTAAAAGGATCGGGCACATATTCATTACTTGCGTCTATCTGAAGAAATTCCGGAGCCGATAAACCAATATTAAAAGGATTCCAAGCTACGTAAGTCATCCCACCTAAACCATAACCTGTACCATAAGTTGCAGATTGTCCGGGAACAAAAGTAACCGGATTCCAGGAAATAACTACCGCACTGTCACCAAACGGAATAGTAGAATCAATTGTGTAATTCCACGGTGCAGAAGGATCATCACCGCCGTAAGCTTCCCCCCAGGAACCAAGAACAAGGCGGTCGGGATCAGGAAAACCTACGCCGGTTATAGAAAACATAGAAAGAACGGAAGGGTCATCAAAATTATCAAATACCTGAAAATACTGAGGAATGGAATCCGCCGGGCTCACCCATTCTGTTTCCACCGTAACCTCCCCAAATCCTAAAACACGAAAAGGGGCACCATCATTATCGCCTAACATTGTATCTAACATCAGAGAAATCCCTATCTGAGGGGAACTGCTTCCTT
>JAGLYT010000034.1 GCA_023132075.1 bacterium | reverse complement strand
AACAAGAAGTGTCCGCATCTAAAACAACCAGATTCTTATTTTTTTCTCCCAGGAGCAACAACCCCTCCCCATATCCTTCTCTTGTCGAATACATCTTTTCCATAATAAAATATCCTTATTCTTTTAGAAAATCAAAAAATTAATTCCTTCAAAGCCTGATCTGCCTGTTCCTTATTAGGGGTTTTACCATGCCACCCAACTACATTCTCCATGAAAGATACGCCTTTCCCTTTTATCGTATGAGCAATTATAACTGTTGGTTTATTTTTTTCTTCTTCGGCGACTTTAAAAGCATTAAGAACTTCTTGCATATTATGCCCGTCAATCTCTACCGTATGCCAACCGAAAGCATTCCATTTTTCCCTCAACGGTTCAATGCACATTACATCTTCCAAACATCCATCTATTTGCAATCCATTATTATCTATAATAGCACATAAATTATTTAATCGGTAATGCGCAGCCGCCATTGCTGCTTCCCATATTTGTCCTTCATCCAACTCTCCATCACCCATTAAACAATAAACTCTTTGCCCTTGGTTATCCAATTTAAATCCTAAAGCATTTCCAACGGCTACGGACAAACCCTGTCCTAATGAACCACTGGAAACTTCAACCCCGGGTAATTTTTTATCTTTCCCCGGATGACCTTGTAGTCGGCTACCTAATTTACGCAAAGTAAATAATTCTTCCTCAGGAAAGTATCCGGCCCGAGCCAAACATGCATAATGTACCGGACAACTATGTCCCTTAGATAAAATAAAACGATCCCGCATAACCCAGGTGGAATCTTTAGGATTATGTTTTAAAACAGAAAAATATAAAGCAACCATAATTTCCGTTGAAGACAAAGATCCTCCCGGATGCCCTGAACCGGATTCTAACAGCATGAGAACAATGTCTCTTCTTATCTGGATAGCTTTTTTCTCTAATTCTTTATTTGTCAATTTAAACTACTCCTTAATTAAAATCTAAAATTTCTATTTTTTATGACTGACGAGGACAATATCTAAAACCAAATTCAAAAATCTAAATTGCTTCCCTATATCCCCAAACGGCACAAACTGCAAAGAAATTTTTTCCTCATCCAAAAAAGCTTTTAAAGCGGTAGAAAACTCTGTTTCTTTCAATTCTTTTCCCTTTGGCGGACCCAACACTATAACAATCCTTACCCCGGCGGTTTTACATAAAGTAACAAAATCATTATATTCTACCTTTTCATACGGGGTATATTCTTTTTCAAATACTGCATCCAATTGAAATTTTAATTTATGTTTTTCAATGACACTTTCAAATTCTTTTTTTATTTTTTTCAAATCTTCCCCATGTTCGTCAGGATAAAAGTAGCCTACTTTAACCAGTTTAAAAGTTTTACCATTTTCAGTTACTTCCTGCATAATGGGTTCTTTAGTCGGATAGACTTCTTCCACTATGGGAATTTTTTCTATCGGTTTTAGCTCCTCTTTTTCTTCGTGAACTTCCCCCTGCTCACTTTTTTTATCTTTAAACCCAAATACTTCCTTCTCCAAAAATTCTTCCGCTTTCTTTTTTTCGGCTTCCTTATCTTCGACTAATTTTTCGCTTTCTTTCGGTTCTTTTTCCTGTTCTTGTTCTTCCTCCGGCTCCTTCTCCGGCTCTTTCTCCTTTTGTTCCTCTTTTGTTTCCTTCTTTATTTCTTCTGAAATTATCTTTTCATCAGGAAGAAGTTCTCCCAACAAAGTTTTTATAGCATCTAAAGTTATTTTCTGTTTAGTAAGTTGGACATACGCATCTATTCTTTTCAAAAATCCTTCCAATTCGCGAATATTTGATTTTAATCTCCCGGCAATGTAGAGAAGAATATCATCATCCAATTTTATACTTTGATTTTCTTCTTTCTTTTTTAAAATAGCTACCCTTGTCTCCAGATTAGGTGATTTTACATCCGCAGTTAATCCCCACTCAAATCTCGATTTTAACCTTTCTTCTACATCTATCAATCTTTTAGGAGGTTTATCACAAGTAATAACAATTTGTTTTTGCGCATCATACAAAATATTAAACGTATGAAAAAATTCTTCCTGTGTAGATTCCGCTTCCGCCAAAAACTGAATATCATCAACCAATAAAATATCAAATTTTCTGCAATGCCTCCGAAATTTTCGCACTGTTCCCTGCCGAATCGCATCAATTACATCTTCTATAAATTTCTCTGCAGTGATATATAGCATTTGTAAATTTTTATTTTTTCCCTGAGCAAAATGTCCAATAGCATGTAAAAGGTGAGTCTTTCCCAATCCTACTCCACCATAAATAAATAGAGGATTATAAATCTTTCCGGGATTTTCTGCTACGGCTAAAGCGGCCGCATGGGTAAACCGGCTATTCGGACCAACGACAAAAGAATCAAACGTATATGCCGGATTTAATTTCAATTCTCCGAAAAGTTTTTCTTCACTTTTATTTTCTTCCTGCTCCTTTTCCTTTTGTGAATGTACGGTTTTCTCTATATCTTCCTTTTTTAATATTTCTTCAGCAATACTTTTTCCTTCAAAAAAAGATTCAATCTCATTGCTTTCTTCACTTTTTACTTCAATATCTAATAACTCTTTTTCTTTTAAAATATCTGCAATCTCCGCACTTCTCCCACTTGTTTCGGGTTCTTCCACAACTTCCGGTTCTTCTTGTTTTTCCTCCTCTTTTTCTATCCCTTCTTCTGCTTCTCCTTGTTCTTCCTCCTCTTCTTCTACTACTATTTCTTCTTCCTTTATTTCTTCCCTCTCTTTCTCCGATTCACTGTCCTCTTTATCATAACTTACTATGTTTTCTAAAATAAATTCCAAAGATGGAGTACTCTCTGTCTCAGAAGAATCTTCCTCGTTGTTTTTCTTTGCTTTTTCCTTGAATTCAACAGGACAAATTTCTTTTAAAATATTTTCTATTTTTTCCTTCTCGTTCTTATCCACATTATAAATGTAAAAAACCCACTTAAAGATTTTACTTATCGGAACAAAAGATTTTCCGCAATGTTTCCCTATTTTTTTCGTTAACTTTAAAAGATCCTTTTCTTCCCCATCTATCCTTATCTTGTATCTACGAGCATCTTTTTCACACGGAGCATAAATAAATTCCCATTTTTTTATCATCGTTCCCTTTTCCCTAAAACTTTTTTTAAGTTTTATTCTCTTCTTTTACGATTTTTTCATATTCTTCAGCATTCAACAACAAATCTATTTCTGATATATCATCTATTTTTAATTTTATAATCCACCCTGACTGATAAACACTTTTATTTATCATATTGGGAATATCAGTCAAAGAAAAATTGACATCAATTATTTTACCGCTTAACGGCGTAAATAAATCGGAAACTGATTTAGCCGACTCTATAATTCCAAAACTATCTCCTTTTTTTAGCTCTTTCCCTACCGGGGGTAATTCTATAAAAACTAATTCCCCCATTAGTTTTTGCGCATAATCACTAATACCTATTATCCCTAAATCTCCCTCAACTTTTACCCAACTATGTAACGGAGAATATTTTAATTCTTGAAGAAAAAGCCCTTCCACTTTTAGTTTTCCTCCTAATTGTCTTTGGATATTCCTCTGATTTTTAACATTAAATTATCAGGGTTAGTGGAATAAGACATTGCATTATCTAAAGAGATTTTCTTTTCTAAAAACAACTGATAAATAGACTGATCAAATGTTTTCATTCCATAAAATTCTCCCTGCTCCATTACTTTAAACAAATCCTTGTTTTGAGCATCTAAAATAAGTTTTTTAATTAACGATGTTCCTATTAATATTTCGCTGGCAGGAATTAAAGTTTCATTACTATCTACAGACGGAATCAATCTTTGAGCCACAACTCCACGCAATACATTGGCTAACTGTATCCTCGCTTCCATGTTATGTGCGGGAGGATAAAGGCTGATTATCCTATCAAGGGTTTGCACTGAATCAATCGTATGAATAGTCGAAAAAACCAAATGTCCTGTTTCAGCAGCAAGAATCCCTTCCCGAATGGTTTCAAAATCTCTCATCTCTCCGATTACAACGATATCCGGGTCCTGTCTCAAAACATATTTTAAGGCACTGGAAAAAGAATGGGTGTCTTCTCCTACTTCCCTCTGGCTAATAGAAGCTTTGTCATCCTGATGATAAAACTCTATGGGATCTTCAACAGTAATGATATTACACACTTTATTTTTATTGATATAATCAATCATCGTATTCATCGTTGTTGTTTTTCCCGCTCCCGTTACTCCCGTTATTAGAATCAGTCCCCTTCTTTCCTCACACAATTTAATTAATGTTTCCGAGGGCAAATTTAAATCTTCAAACTTATTCATTTTCAAAGGGATGACCCTTAGAGTAAACGCTATCGTTCCCTTTTGACGATACATATTTATCCGGAAACGGGAAAGACCTGTAACGGTGTAGGAAAAATCCAATTCTTTTTCCCGAGCAAAGATTTCCTTTTGCGCCGGGTTCAATAATTTATAAGCAATTTCTTCTATGTGTTTCTCATTAAATCCTTCAAATTTAGTACTGATCAATTTACCATTTATTCTAACCAACGGAGCAACTCCGGCTTTAAAATGAATATCCGAAATACCTTTTTTAATCATTAATTTTAAAACTTCATTAATATCCATTTATTTCTCCTTACTTAAAATTCTGTTTAACCGAATTTTACTTTGCGTTACTTTCTTTTGAATCACATTCTATCTGCATAATTTTTTCAATACGGGACATATGCCTTTGCTCATTGGAAAATGGAGTAATTATCCAATTTTCAACTATTTGATTAACCTTCTTCCTATCTACAATCTCACTTCCCAGGCAAAGAATATTCGCTTTATTATGTTTCCTTACCAAAAGAGCTATTTGTTCATCATAAACAAGAGCAGCTCTTATTCCCCGAATCTTATTCGCAACAATGCTCATTCCCACTCCGGTAGCACAACAAAGAATACCCCTTTCACATTCATGATTACTTACTGATTTTGCCGTAAGCAAAGCAAAATCAGGATAATCACAGGATTGTTGATTAAAACAACCAAAATCCTTTACTTGATGTCCTGATTCCATTAAAAAAAATTTTATTTTTTCTTTTAATTCAAACCCTCTGTGGTCCGCTCCTAAGGCAATTTTCATCAAAAATTTCCTTATTTTAAATTATTTTTTCTCAAAATCAACAATTTCTGTCTTGTCCCCGTTTCTTAATCCGCAGGCATTGGCCTCATCTGTGTCTATATGATACTCCAGGGCAAAATCTCCTCTTACTCTCACCTTAACATTCCCAAAAATGAGCCCTCTTTCTCCCTCCACCCTCACAGATACTATATCTTTGTCTTTGACTTTGTATTGTCGGGCATCTTCAGGTCTCATATGAATATGCCGGTAAACAATAATACAACCTGATTTTATTTCTTTTTCCCCTTTCGGTCCAATAACCCTTATTGCAGCACTTCCTTCTAAATCTCCGGAAATCCTTAAGGGCGGATTTATTCCCAAATAAAATCCATCTGTCCGGGAAATTTCTATTTGGGTTTTTTTTCTTAAAGGACCGATTATTCTCACTTTATTAATCCTATTTTTCGGACCCACAATAACTAACTTTTCCTTACAGGCAAATTGTCCCGGTTGAAGTAAATCCTTTAATTTGTTTAATTTAGAACCCTTTCCAAAAAAGAAAAATAAATCCTCCTCGCATAAATGGATGTGATGATTAGAAATATTAGCAATAACGGGTCTTCCGATACTTTTTAACCGATCCATTCTCTCCCCAAAACAAATATTAGAATTAAATTTTAGCTATTTATATAAACTTTATTATTTTAATAAAATTATCTGCTGACAAACTTGCGCCGCCTATTAATCCTCCGTCTATATTCTGACAGGACATCAAATCTGAAATATTTTCCGGTTTTATGCTCCCGCCGTATAAAATTCTTATTTCCTCTGATTTCCCTTCAAAAATACTTTCCAAGATTTCTCTGATGAATTTATGAATTTCTTCTGCCTGCAAAGGGGTTGCCGTTTTGCCGGTACCAATAGCCCAAACAGGTTCATAAGCAACAACTAATTTACTAAAGTCTTCTACTTTTAAATCTGCCAATCCCTCTCTTAACTGTTTCTCTACTACCCCGAAAGCTTCTCCTTTTTCTCTTTGGGCTAATGTTTCACCTATACAAACAATCGGTATAAAATCATAACAAAATGCGGTTTTTACTTTTTTGTTAACAGATTCATTTGTCTCTCCGAAATAAGCCCTTCTTTCCGAATGCCCAATGATTACATATTTACATCCTGCATCCTTTAACATCAAAGGGGATATTTCCCCTGTATAAGCTCCCTCTTTTTCCCAAAACATATTTTGTCCGCCCAAAAAAATGTTTGAATCACAAAGATTTTTTTTTACTTCTCCTAAAAGCGTAAAAGGGGGACAAACAACAATTTCTCTATCTGTTATATCTCTCACTTCTGTCTTTAATTCCCTTACCAGAGATACAGCACTTTCCGTTTCTTTATTCATCTTCCAATTTCCGGCAATTATTACCTTTCTCAAACTAATTCTCCTCCTTTATTATCAATTATACTTAGACAAAATAGATATAGCCAATTCTTAAAGCCGGGTCGTTACACACTTAAAACGACGAAAAAAACATTCCACTCAGAGTTCCGACACAACCTGTTGATACAGAATCCATAATGTTCTTAAATATCAACATCTTCTTGTCCAAAGGCTTAATTTATCACATTTTGCCTTTTTTTGCAAGAAAATTTCTATTTTATTAAAACTATCTCCCATCAAAAAATTTTATCTATCCATACTGTTTAATTCCATCGATTTAAGAAAATCTTTATTTGACTTGGTTGCCTTCAATTTTTCCATTAATAATTCCATTGCCTCTATCGTACTTAAAGAGCTTATAATTTTTCTCAAAATCCAGATTTTATTCAATTCATCTTTTGAAAGCAATAAATCTTCCTTTCTTGTCCCTGAACGATTAATATCAATAGCAGGAAAAAGCCTTTTGTCCACTAATTTTCTATCCAGACATATTTCAAGATTTCCTGTTCCCTTAAATTCTTCAAAAATTACATCATCCATCCGGGAACCGGTATCTACCAAAGCAGTAGCTAAAATTGTCAAACTTCCTCCTTCTTCTATATTACGCGCAGCCCCAAAAAACCTTTTAGGCCGTTGAAGTGCATTAGAGTCTATCCCTCCGGAAAGCACTCTCCCGCTTGAAGGGCTCACTGTATTATATGCCCGGGCTAAACGGGTTATACTATCCAATAAAATAACGACATCTTTCTTATGTTCCACCAATCTTTTTGCTTTTTCTATAACCATTTCCGCTACCTGAATATGTCTATCAGCGGATTCATCAAAAGTAGAAGCAATAACTTCCCCTTTAACCGAACGCTGCATATCCGTAACTTCTTCCGGCCTTTCATCAATTAATAAAACAATTAAATTAACTTGAGGATTATTAGTCGTTATACTATTTGCCATTTTTTGCAATAATACGGTCTTCCCTGTTCGTGGCGGAGCCACAATTAATCCCCGTTGTCCTTGCCCTATGGGAACAACTAAATCCATTATTCTCGTAGAAATTTCATTTTTAGTAGTTTCCAATACAAATTTTTTATCAGGATACAGAGGGGTTAAATTATCGAAAGGGACCCGCTCCCTAAGAGTCTCCGGATTTTCCCCGTTGACTGCCTCTACCCGCAAAAGGGCAAAAAATCTTTCTCCTTCTTTGGGAGGCCGCACCTGTCCTGAAACAGTATCCCCTTTTCGTAAAGCAAATTTTTTTATTTGCGAGGGAGAAGTATAAATATCATCAGGCCCCGGTAAATAATTATAATTCGGTGACCGCAAAAAACCAAATCCATCAGGTAATATTTCCAACACCCCTTCATCAAAAAGTAAACCGTTTTTTTCTGCCCTCATTTCCAATATTTTAAAAATTAAATCTTGCTTCCTCAAACTGCCAATCCCCTCTATCTTTAAACTTTTAGCCGTTGTCATCAATTGATTCATCGTCATTTTTGCCAAATGGGTAATATCCAAAGTCGCACTATCTACTGCAGTCATAACAACCTCCTCGTTTTTTTTATAGAATAAATTACTTTAAATAAAGTAATTCTTCCCAAACATTCTCTATCCTTTCCTTTAGTCTCTGTATGCTCTCCGAATTATCAATAAGGTAATCAGCACATTTTGTTTTTTTCCCTAAGGGCCATTGATTCTTTATTATCCGTAAACTATCCTTTTTATTTAACCCATCTCTTTTCTTCATCCTCTCTATCTGGTATTCCCGGGAAACGCTGACAACAATTACTTTGTCCATAAAAATATTCACTCCTGTTTCAAAAAGGAGCGGAGCATCTACTATTATTATTTGTTTTCGGAATCCCTTCTTTTGCTTAACCTCCCTGATTTCTTTTTTTATTTGATTAATTATTGAAGGATGCATCAATTCATTTAATTTCTTTAGTTTTTCTTTGTCGGAAAAAACTATAGCGGCTAATTTTTTTCTGTTTATATATGATTTTTTCTTTGTTTTATACAATATTTGCTGACCAAAACAATTAATGACCTTTTTCCCTAAACTTGTTTGAGGCTGAAGCATTTCCCTCGCAATTTTATCCGCATCAATAATGTGTGCCCCTAATTTTTTAAACTGTCCGGCAACGGTTGTTTTCCCGCTGCCAATTCCACCTGTTAACCCTACTACAACCATAAAAATCTCTCTTCTTTTTATTTCTGACAATTTGGACAAAAAGCTGTTCCTCTTCCTGCTATTTTCATTCCTACAACTATAGACTTACACCTGAAACACGGCTTTCCTTTCCGTCCGTATATTCGAAGACGTTCACCCATGCTCCCTTTCCTGCCTTCTAAGTCTAAATAAGTGTTAATTGAAGACCCCCGATATTTTATTGCCTCTGTTAATACTTCTTTTATTGAAAAAAACAATTTGTCACTTTCATTTTTACTAAGATTCAATGCAATTTTCGCAGGATGAATTTTTGCTTTAAATAAAGATTCCTGAGCATAAATATTTCCTATTCCGGCTATAAAACTTTGATCCATCAATAAAGATTTAATTTTCGATCTTTTCTTTTTAATCATTTCATAAAACATTCTTATAGTAAACTTTATGTCCAACGGTTCTATTCCTAACTTGCTGATTCCTTTAAATTTTTCTAAATCGTCTATTAGACGTATTTCTCCGAAAAGGCGCCAATCGCAAAAATTTAAATATTGTCCGTTACCTAAAAGAAAACTTATTTTACTTTGCTTATTTTTATCACCATAAATTAATTGCCCGGTCATTTTAAGATGAATTACTAAGTATTTCCCGGAGAGAAATTCAAAAATTAAATATTTACCTCTTCGGATAATTTTCTTAATAATTTCCTCTTTTATTTTACCGGCGAATTCTTCGGCAGATGGTTCTTTGATAATTTTAGCTGCTTTAATTTCTGCGACTTTTATTTTTTTGCCCAAAATTATTTTTTCTAAATCCGTTTTAATCGTTTCTACTTCCGGTAATTCCGGCATAAAAAACCTCTCTTCGTTACATTCACTTCAACAAATTACCCCATACTACCCCAATTTTCACCCGTTTTTATGTTTACTTTCATCGGCACTTCCATTTTTACCGCAGTTTCCATTTTTTCCTTGGCTATCTGAATGAGCACTTCTTTTTCTTCTTGAGGAACTTCGAAAATCAATTCATCATGTATTTGTAACAACATTCTGGATTTTAAATTTTTATTTTTTAATTCGGAATCAATTTGGACCATTGCTATTTTAATAATATCCGCAGATGTCCCTTGAATAGGCATATTTATGGCTACCCTTTCGGCAAATTCTTTCAAAATACGGTTTTTACTCTGAATTTCAGGAAGATATCTACGGCGATTAAAAAGAGTTACCACATAACCGTCTTTTTTAGCCCTATCTATTGCTTCATCTATGAATTTTTTAATCCCTTCATATTTCATAAAATATTTTTTAATATATTCTTGTGCCTGTGTTTGGCTAATTCCTAATTCCAGAGCGAGACCGTAAGAAGACATCCCGTAAATAATACCAAAGTTTATAATTTTAGCTGTCTTTCTCTCCTC
>JAGLYT010000339.1 GCA_023132075.1 bacterium | reverse complement strand
GCTGATGGGGTGATTTTGGTGGAAAAGTCAGGGAAAGCTGATTTTAAAATGCGTATTTTTAATCCGGATGGAAGTGAAGCGGAGATGTGCGGAAACGGGGCGAGATGTGTTGCCCTTTTTAGTTATAAAGAAAAAATAGCTAAAAAAAATATGTGTTTTGAAACGAAAGCGGGCATCATTGGTGCACAAATAATTAATGATAAAAAAGTAAAAATAAAAATGAGTAATCCTTTCGACTTAAAAAAAGATTTAAAGCTTAAGATTAACGGAAAAGAATTTAAGGGGTCCTTTATTAATACCGGTGTTCCTCATACGGTAATTTTTACTTCCCGGATAAAAACCATTGAGGTGGAAGAAGTAGGAAGAAAAATTCGCCGGCATAAAATGTTTTCCCCACAAGGAACGAATGTTGATTTTGTTTCACTTAAAGGTAGGTCAAGTATTTATTTGCGTACTTATGAACGTGGGGTAGAGGCGGAAACCTTATCCTGTGGAACGGGAAGTGTGGCTTCGGCTATTATTGCCGGTTTGAAGAAGGGACTTAAATCCCCGGTAAAGGTTATTACCCAAAGTGGAGAGATTTATATTATTTATTTTAGTATAGAAAAAGAGAATATAAAAGAAGTATATCTGGAAGGCTCGGTTACAGTAAGTTATGAAGGCTGGTTTATTGTTTAAAGTTAAAGTAAAAAAATAAAAAGTTATTTAATAAAGGCAAAATATATTTTTCTCACTTACGTCATAATTTTATCTTATGGGTATGTAAAAAATTGGCAAAACTAATAATAAAAAACGGAGGTATTAAAAATGTTTTCCGGTTCGTATGTAGCGTTAGTAACACCATTTAAAAATGGTCAGGTAGATAAAGAAAAATTAGAAGAATTAGTAGAGTGGCATATTGGGCAGGGAACTAACGGATTGGTACCGTGCGGAACTACCGGTGAATCGGCAACCCTTTCTCATAAAGAACATGATGATGTTATTGAAACAGTGGTAAAGGCGGCTAAAGGACGGGTGAAGGTCATTGCCGGAACAGGTTCTAATAATACCATAGAAGCATTAAGAATGACCCGGTTTGCGAAGGAAATAGGTGCGGACGGTGCTTTAATTATTACTCCTTACTATAATAAACCGACCCAGGATGGATTGTATTTACACTTTAAGAAAATTGCGGATGAAATAGATATACCTATTATTCTTTATAATGTTCCGGGAAGAACAGCGGTAAATTTACTGCCGGCTACAGTAATCAAATTAGCTAAGGACTGTAAAAATATTGTCGGAGTGAAAGAAGCCAGTGGTTTACTCGGACATGTAACTAAAATTATAAAGGGTTGCGGGGAAGATTTTATTGTTTTGTCCGGGGATGATTCTCTTACTTTTCCTATGTTGGCTTTAGGAGGGAAAGGGGTTATTTCGGTAGTGGCTAATATTATGCCGAAAGATATGGCAGAAATG
>JAGLYT010000338.1 GCA_023132075.1 bacterium | reverse complement strand
ACAATTAATACTTTATAAGGAGCAATCTCAAAAGGCCAGATAATTCCTTTCTCATCACAATTTTGTTCAATTATTGTACTAATCAGCCGGGAAATACCAATACCGTAACATCCCATAATCAATGGTTTTTCCACACCTTTCTCATCAAGAAAATTAGCTCCAAAAGCCTGACTATAAGTTGTTCCCAGATCAAAAATATGGTCTATTTCAATCCCTGTTTTCAACATAAGTTTGCCCTTACATTTCGGACACGGTTCTCCTTCCCTTACTATTCTTAAGTCCATATATTCATCTACCGTAAAATCCCTACCCGGATTAACATTTATTAGATGATAATTTTCCTTATTAGCCCCGGTTACAGCATTGTGCATTTCTTTTATTTTCCCATCAGCAATTATTTTTACCTCTTTTATTTTCACCGGACCGGCAAAACCGCAAGGAGCATTAGTTAAATTCCTAACCACTTCTTCGTCAGCCAGGGTCCACTGGGAAGACTGCAGGTAATTTTTAAGTTTTACTTCATTTAACTCATCATCCCCCCGTATTAAAACTAACAGCTTTTCTTCCCGGTTTTGATAAACTAAAGTTTTAATTAAATCCCGGGACTTCACTTTTAAAAAGCGGGAAACTTCTTCTACGGTTTTAATATTAGGGGTCTCTACCTCATTTAAAGGTAATTGACTTCTTTCTTCTTCATTAATTATCGTAGAATTAATTTGCGTCGCTAATTTCTCTACGTTAGCAGCATACCCACAAGCTTCACAAATTAAAATCTTGTCTTCTCCTGAATCAGATAAAACCATATATTCATGTGAAATTTTACCTCCAAAAGGGCCGCTATCAGCTTCTACTATCTTATAACTTAATCCACAACGGTCAAAAATCCTTTTATGTGCCTCATACACAGCGGAATAAGTTTCCTCCAAACTTTTTTGCGTGGAATGAAAAGAATAAGCATCCATCATTATAAATTCACGACAGCGAATAAGACCAAAACGGGGTCGAAGTTCATTTCGAAATTTGGTCTGAATCTGATAAAAAAGTTGGGGAAGCTGACGATAAGATTGTATTTCTCTTTTTACTAAATTAGTAATTATTACCTCGTGGGTTGCACCTAAAACCGTATTTCCCCTGCCTTCATTATCCAGAAGACGATACATCACCGGAGAAAATAAATCCCAGCGGCCGCTTTCCTTCCATAAAGACACCGGATGAATTGCCGGCATCATCATTTGCTGGCCGCCAATTTTATCCATTTCTGCGCGGACAATTTTTTTTATTTTTTCTAATATCTTAAAACCCAAAGGAAGATATACATATACCCCGGTAACCAATTTACGCACTAATCCGGCACGCAACATAAGTTTATGGCTAATTGTTTCCGCTTCGGCAGGAACTTCTTTTAAAGTAGGCAATAAAATTTTACTAAAGAGCATAGCTTGTTTCTCCTTGTCAAAAATTACTTTTTAGTTAGGTATTTATAAGT
>JAGLYT010000337.1 GCA_023132075.1 bacterium | reverse complement strand
TTCGACTACAGAGTTTTGAGCAGCATAGCTTAAAAAACTCTAAGTCTCATTGAATTAAATTTCTTTTAATAGTTTAATTTACTAAAAATTTTGTGCACCTGTCAAGAAACTTTTTACCTGTAAAAATTTAAAATTACTCTTATAATATTTTTATCTTTCCGCCAACCATAATGGCGGACCGTAAGTCTGCTGAATTGCCTTCATTAAAATTTAACTTTTTCATCCGGAATAACAGAAAAATCTATAGAACTTTCAGTTGAGAATCAAAAAACTTTTTACAATTAAACACGGTTATTTTCATTCCTGTCCCTTATGGTTATCCTCCCTGCTTCCCAGAATGTGTCATCCTTTCATTTTTTGCAAACAAGTGTAACTGCCTCATTTATCTGTCTATCCCCGGCTGTTGAAAGTTGAATTTGCCCTGAGAATGATCAAAGAACTCCTCGCAATAACACTTTGAAAGAGTTTTTCAACAATCCCTTTATGACGCAAATTGAGCACTCACATTAATTGTGACATATTCTGTCCAGAGTCCTATTAATATTTTTTAAAAGCCAAATTCATAATTAATAATAAAAGGGAATTTTTACTTTTTGAGTAAAAATTCCCTTTTTATTTTCTCTTTTTACTTAACCAACATTATTCTATTTTTTTTAATCCCTTTAAAATTTATAATTTACATTTCCGGTGACCTTTCTGCCTATTTCTTCACCAAAAACTAAACCAGGAATATTTCCCGGGGTATATTGATAATGTTCGTCCTCAAAAAGATTAAAGGCAGCTACAGCTATTTCCAAATTGTCATTTATCTGATAACCCAAACGAACATTGACTAAAGTATAGGGATCAAGTTTATGATAGCTCCACAATTCAACTTCATCTACATAATTAACATTTACATTTAAAGACACCCCATTTTTTAATTTAGCCCTTAACTCTGCATTAACTTTATTTAGAGGGGATTCTTTTCTGCGTTGATCTTTTTCGTCTTCAAAAGTAAGAATATCGTCTTCCAAATCAATAATTTCCTGATAAGAATAATTAACCATTCCTGTTAACCATTCAGTAATCAACACATCTACACTTATTTCTCCCCCTCTTCCCTCGCTTTCTCCTCTATTTAAATAGGTATAGTATTTAGGTCCAGCAGGTGAACCCGGAAAAACTTCATTGGGAAGATACCATGCTCCAGCCCGGGCATTGATAAAATCTTTATATTGGTTATAAAATAAATCCACTCTTGCCTTTACTCTCTCCATCAGGAAGGTTTGATAACCAATTTCATAAGTAGTAATTTTTTCCGGGGTTAAATCTTCGTTTCCTACTGTGGGTAACTCTATATCTATAGTAGGGGGAAAAGGAAAGGGAAGCCCGGTTTCAACTGTTACCTCTGTACTGGTTTCTGTATAGAATTCAAAAAAAGTAGGAGATCTAAACGCTGTAGCCGCAGATATCCTAAAAGTGTGATTTTTAACCGGAGAATAAAT
>JAGLYT010000336.1 GCA_023132075.1 bacterium | reverse complement strand
TTTTCATGTTTTTTGGGAATATTGGGAGGATTATTTGTGAGTGTAACTAAGTTAGGCATTCCTTCTACTGTTTATTGGAACGATATTTTAGACTTTATGGAATTAAGTGATTTTTTTCATGGATTGATCAAGAGTTTCTTTTTTGCCGTAATTATTGTAATAGTAAGTTGTTATAAAGGATTTATTACTGAGGGAGGGGCGGAAGGGGTAGGTTATGCTACTACTCAGGCAGTGGTAGTTTCAATGGTACTTATTTTAGTTTCTGATTATTTTTTAAGTAGTTTATTGGTTTCCTTTGGTATTGGATGATGAATAAGTGAGATAATTTGATTGTTTATATGAGGTTCTTTTATGATAGAAATTGTAGATTTACATAAGGCTTTTGGAAGTAATAATGTTCTCAAAGGGGTGAACCTTAAAATTTTAAAAGGGGAAACAATAACCATCCTGGGTGGTAGTGGTAGCGGGAAGAGTGTTTTGTTGAAGCATATTGCAGGGTTGCTTAAACCGGATAAGGGAAACATTAAAGTAGATGGAAAAGAAATTGTCGGTATGGATGAGGAAGAAATGGCTGATGTTCAAAAAAAATTTGGAATGCTTTTTCAGGGAGCCGCTTTATTTGATTCCTTGACCGTAGGTGAAAATGTGGCTTTTGGTTTGAGGAGGCTGACGGATTTAAAGGAAACGGAAATTCAAAAGGTTGTTTCTGAAAAATTACATATGGTCGGTTTGAAAAATATTGAACATTTAAAACCGGCGGAATTGTCCGGGGGAATGAAAAAAAGAGTCGGGTTAGCCCGGGCAATTGCAATGAATCCCGAATATATAATGTACGATGAACCGACTACCGGTCTAGATCCTATTATGGCTGATATAATTAATGAGATGATTTTGCATTTGCAGGAAGAGTTGAGAATAACTTCTATTGTTGTTACTCATGATATGGTAAGCGCTTATAAAATTTCTAACCGTTTGGCTATGCTTTATGAAGGAGAAATTATTGAAATAGAATCGGTAGAAATGATAAAGAATAGTAAAAATCCCGTAGTTAAGCAATTTATTAGTGGCAGCAGTGAGGGTCCTATAAAAATGAAAATAAGGGAGTAAAAAATGCTTAGTCAAGAAACAAAGGTAGGATTATTCGTTTTGGCTGGGGGGATAATTTTAGCTGTGGTGGTTGTTTTTTTGGGGGATATTCCCCTTCAAAAAGGATATACGATTAATGTTTTATTTGATGATATTGCGGGTCTTCCGGAAAAAGCCCCGGTAAAAATTTCCGGAGTAGAGGTAGGGAAGGTATTAAAAATCAAATTAGTAAAGAATAAGGCTTGCGTTGAAGTCTGGATTAATTCTAAAATAAAAATCTATAGTGATACTAAAGCGAGAATTATTTCTACGGGTGTTATTGGGACAAAATACATGGAAATGACCATGGGTTCGGTAGATGAATTGATGTTAAAAGATGGTGATACCGTTAAAGGAATTAACCCGATAGGGTT
>JAGLYT010000335.1 GCA_023132075.1 bacterium | reverse complement strand
ATTAATGGTTTTGTTAAGGGAGTTTCTTCTAAAAGAGGAAAAAGAGTTTAAAAAGAATAAGGTTAAATTGATTGTTTCAGGAAAAACTGACCAGCTATCTTCTAAGACGCAAAAAATATTGGAAAAAGTAATGAACGCGACTGATTCCGATTCTTTTGAGATTGTTCTGAATTTAGCTCTAAATTACGGTGGACGGGAGGAAATTGTCGAAGCAACTAAAAAAATTGCAGCCGATGTTTTGTCGAAAAAATGCCGGTTGTCAGAAATAGATGAAGGGTTTTTTAAAGCTTATTTATATAGTGCTGACTTACCTGATCCGGACTTGTTGATTCGAACGGGAGGGGATATGAGGATTTCTAATTTTTTGCTCTGGCAGATTGCTTATACTGAAATACACATAACTTCTGTTTTATGGCCGGATTTTTCTAAAGACGAATTAATTAAAGCAGTGATGGATTATCAAAAAAGAGATAGAAGGTTCGGAGGAGTATAAAAGATGGGTTTGGTGAAAAGAACAATAACCGGCTTAATAGGCATTCCTATATTACTCCTAATTATTTGGTGGGGATATGTGTCCTTTTTATTTTTGGTTTGTGGAATAGTAGCCCTGGCCCTATTAGAGTTTTATCACTTAGCTCAAAGGCAGGGTTTTAAGCCGTTTAGGTTTCTGGGTACTCTTTGTGGAGTTTTTTTGGTAATCCTGATTTTTTTAAATGATGCCAAATTGAGTATAACAGCCGGGGGGGAAGAAAATAGTTTGCTGATTACTTCTTTTTTACTTCTTTTCTTTGCTATAAGAGTAATTAAGGGTGAAATAGCAGGAACTATTTCTGCTATTGGGATAACCATTTTAGGTATTTTTTATGTGGCCTGGTTTTCCGGATATTTGATTTTAATAAGAAACTTAAGGCCTTATGGCATGCAATATACTTACATTTTATTTCTTACTATCTGGATTTTAGATACGGCGGCTTATTTGGGAGGCGTAAAATATGGCCGGCATAAACTGGCAAAATCAGTGAGTCCTCATAAGACGATAGAAGGTTCAATTGCCGCTATGATTTTTGCACAGATAACTCTTTTTATTACCAAGTGGTGTTTTTTTGATTCATTGCGATATTGGGATTGTTTCATTATTGCTTTGATTTTGGGAGTAGGGGCACAATTAGGGGATTTAGGCGAATCTTTGATCAAGAGAGATGCAGGAGTAAAAGATTCGGGAAATCTCTTGCCCGGGCACGGAGGAGTTTTGGATAGATTTGACAGTTTCTTTTTTGCTGCTCCTTTATTGTATTACTATCTTCGCTTTTTTTGTGGAGCATAATTATTGACTGAGAGGGATTATGAAAAGAATTTCTATTTTGGGATCTACCGGTTCGATTGGAGTAAATACTTTGAGGGTAATAAAATCCCTGGGTGAAGGATATAAGGTTGTTGGCTTATCCGCTCGGCGAAACGTTAATTTATTGGTTAAACAAATTAAAGAATTTAAACCGGAAATAGTTGCTTTGATG
>JAGLYT010000334.1 GCA_023132075.1 bacterium | reverse complement strand
TGGTTAGAAATAGAGGTAAGCGGTGATGGGGCAATGACTCCTCGGCATAGATTGGTGAGTGTGCCGTATAGTTTTCGTGCAGAGAATGCCAATAATTCAGACGAATTAAATTACCAAAGTGCGAGTTATTATCTTAATGCTTCCAATATTAATGCAGGCACTTTGAGTGATAGCCGTCTTTCTGCTAATGTAACCCGGTTAGGTTCTACTATTGAATACACTGAGATTAGTAATAATATCGTATCCAGTATAGACGGGGTAACTAATGACGGAGGAAATATTGATTTAGTAGCAGGCACGAATATGACTATTACTCCTAATGATATTGCAAATACAATTACTTTTGATGCCAGTACGAGCGGGGATAATTTAGGCAATCATACGGCGACGCAAAATATTAATCTTAACGGACATTATCTTTCCGGTGACGGAGAGAATGAGGGAATTTATGTGCCCAATAATGGTAAGGTGGGTATTAATACAAACAGTCCGGTCTATAATCTTGATGTTGTAGGAGACGGTTTTTGGGCGATGGCTGTAAGGTCTGGTGTAACTAATTTTTATGAAGCGGTTATAATTGAAGATTCGGGTTGGCAACCGGATTTAACTGTAGAAGGAAGCATGAAAGTATCAAAGGATACATTTTTAGCTACAGACAGTGGTAATGTTGGTATCGGAACTACAAGTCCAATATACCCCTTGCATATGGGAAGTGGAGCATATTGTTCTGCTGTGGGGGCATGGACAAATGCTTCGTCACGGAAGTATAAGGAAAATATAGAAGAATTGACCAAAGAAAAAGCCATATCCGTATTAAAGCAGTTAAAACCAGTAGAGTTTAATTATAAGATAGATAAAGAGGATAAATATGTTGGATTTATTAGTGAAGATGTGCCTGAACTTGTAGCTACGAAGGATAGAAAAGGATTATGTTCAATGGATATTGTAGGAGTTTTAACCAAGGTAGTTCAGGAACAGCAGACTATAAATGAAGGGTTACTTCAAAGAATCTCAGAATTAGAAAAGGAAATAAAGCAATTAAAAAAACAAAAATAAATTTTAGAAAAAAGAGAGGAAAATAATGAAAAAAATAAAAGAAGCAGTTATGAACAAATTAGAAAATTTAAGAGGAATGAAGTTAAAAACAATTATTTTGCTTTTAGCGTTTTTAAGTATTGGGTATTTGATATTGGTTGTTTCCCTCTATGCGGCAGTACCGCAAAGAATAAATTATCAGGGGAAATTGTTGGATAATTTAGGTGCACCGGTAAATGACGGGAGTCGAAATATTACCTTTCGTATTTTTAATGTATCTGTTGGCGGTGCTGCTTTGTGGAGTGAAACCCAATCGGTAAGCACACAGGACGGATTGTTCAATGTAATTTTAGGTTCTGTTGCTGCAATTAGTTTAGATTTCAATCAGGATTACTGGTTAGAAGTGCAGGTAAGCGGTGATGGAGCAATGATCCCAAGGCATAGGTTAGTGAGTACGCCGTATAGTTTTCGTGCGGAGGATGCCA
>JAGLYT010000333.1 GCA_023132075.1 bacterium | reverse complement strand
AGGCCCTCAGGAAGGAAAAACATTTACTGCGGTCAATCTGGCTGCTGCTTTTGCTCAATTAGGAGAAAAGACTCTTTTGGTTGATTGTGATTTACGCCGGCCTTCGGTACATAAAATTTTTACTTTGAAAAACGGTAAAGGGATAAGTGATTATTTGGTGGGTGAGGTGGAATTAGATAAAATTATTAAAGAAACGGAAGTAAAAAATTTAAGTGTAATTTTTTCCGGTTCTTTTGCTCCCAATCCTGCTGAACTGTTGAATCCGCAAATTCTTGAGCAATTTATGCAATTGCTTAAAACTAAATTTGACCGGATTATTTTAGATTCTCCCCCGATTATTCCGGTAAGTGATGTAATTGGTTTATCTACGGTAGTAGATGGAGTAATTCAGGTAATCCGTTGGGGAAAGATGAGTCGTCAAGTTATAAAGCGGGCAACAAAAACATTACGAGAAGTTAATGTCCGGATTCTGGGTGCGATATTGAATAATATTGATGTGGAAAAAAGCGAATATAGTTATTATTCTGACCAATACAAGTAAAATCATTTAAAAATAGCATAAGACAGTGAATAAATGAAGAATAAAGCAATAAAAATATTAGATGGCATTATCGAAGGAGGAGTACTATTATTAATTGTTTTTAGTCCACTTGCTTTTGGCAGTGTAGAGATTTGGTCGCAGACAGTAATAGAGGTGATTGTTTTTTTGATGCTGACAACCTGGATTTTGAAAATAATAATTCAAAAGAAAATTGTTTTTTTAAAAAAATCATTAAGTATCCCCATACTGGCATTTATAGTGTTGATTTTATTTCAAGTAATTTCCCTTCCTGAATGTATCCTTAAATTCTTTTCCGGCACTTACCGTTTTTATGATAATGTTTCCTCTCATATACCGGTTATTAATAACTGGGGGGTGCAATGTTTGTCGGTTTATCAATATGCTACTTATATTGATTTATTAAAAACAACTACTTACGCCCTGCTTTTTTTTATTATTGTCAATAATATAAACAGCCAAAAACAGATAAAAAGGATTTTTTGGGTCATGGTTGTAGTTGGTTTTTTTATTTGTATTTTTGCTATTATTCAAAAATTTACCTGGAACGGTAAAATATATTGGTGCAGAAAGATTATACAAGGAGCTCCGTTTGGTCCTTATATTAATCGTGACCATTTTGCCGGATACATAAATTTAGTGATTCCTTTGAGTTTTGGTTTGATTTTATCCCGTGTGAATAATTCCATCAAAGTGTTTATTGGATTTATAACCATAGTAATGATTTCCAGTTTAGTTATTTCTGTATCCAGGGGTGGAGTGCTCTCTTTTTTGGGAGCAACCGTTTTTTTGAGTACAATGTTTTTTTTCTTTAAAAAAGCGGAAAAAAAGAAACTATGGTATATAGCAGGGATATTAGGGACTGTTGTCCTTTTTGTGTTTTGGCTGGACTGGGTGCCGGTAATAAAACGCCTGGCTACCCTGGCAGACAAAGAAGGCGGAATTCTTTTTCCCCGTTTGCCCATCTG
>JAGLYT010000332.1 GCA_023132075.1 bacterium | reverse complement strand
TACCCTCAACCGTAACATAAGGAATCATAATCTTTAAGCATCCATAGGAATTATCACCATCCTGGTCAGCAAATAAAGTTGTACTAGTATCGTTTTTCCATGTAGCTCTTTCTCCGCTTTTACAACGGATAGTTAATGTATCGGCCGAAGTAGTAGTCAGACCGGAAAGTGCAACCCCCTCTATATAATCATCACTATTTTGAATTTGAATAAAAAAAGGATATTTGCCGGTTAAATCATTAGATTCATTAGTGCAAAGGTCGGAAAACGCCTGTCCTATCGTTTTCCAGCAGTTATCCAGCAAAGCAGGATTACTATTAGGTACCCCGCTGTCATTAGGGGCATTGGAATGGACATAATAGAGAGTTCCTGTTTTAGTAGTAGCTTTATTTTCGTCACCTGAATAGGGGACACTGGACCAGGAGCCATAGGTGGAATTATTATCATAAGCTTTTATGGCGAACCAGTAGGCTGTATTCGAATCTAAACCATAAATTATTCTATTTTCTGTTGTTCCGAAATTCACCGGGGTCCATGAAGAGGCGCCGCTATAAATTGTAGCACTATTGTAATTAGCAGAAGTTATTTGAGCAGTAGCAGAATATCTAACTTCATATCCGGCACAGTTTCCCCCTCCTGCCCCATCGTCGCCGGGAGCAGTCCAGGTTAAATTTATAGAACCGAAATCATTTCCGGTGTTAGCTTCAATATCAGTAATAGCTGCCGGAGGGATAGCAGGGGTGTTTGCGGCATAGGCTTGTGCCTGGGTGCTGGTTTGGTCGGCATTTTCGTCAATATCCGATATATTTAAACATTTATCAGTTGTTTTTATCGCAAAAAAATAAGTTGTACCCGGAGTCAGGTTATTTACATCCTTTGATTCCGAACTTCCCTGAGCGGCTACGGTCCAGGTCTGGGTGTGGGTGGATACATTTACATGATTCCACCATGTTTCAGTAGAGCCGGCAACTTGACAGGAAAAAGTTGCGTAGCGAACAGTGTAGTAAGCATCTTCGGTATTATTTCCGCTGGTTCCGTCATCACCGGGAGCGGTCCAGGACAGGTCTATCTCTCCTTGTTCCGTACCCGTCTGGCCGGCTAAATCAGTTAAAGCGTTAGGAGGGGTGGTTTCACATTCAATATTTTTATAGGCTTTATTATTTGTTTCATTAGATTCGCTAATTAGATTATCCGGGTCGATTTTTATATAAATATCATGACTCCCCCCGGGATAGGTCCAGGTACTGTTGACGATGTCTGTCCCGGAAGAGGGTACGGGGGTATTGATACACGCGGTACTGATGAATATTCCACTGCTATCCGGGTCACCGTCATAGAATAGTACAAAAGTTCCTGTATATGCTCTAAACCAAAAATCATCTGTTGCAGTCATTATGGACCATGGTTGACCTGAACCGCTATTGTATGCCAAATTACCGCCTGAAAAATCTGTTCCGGCATCTCTGTCACACTGCCATCCCCAGCAGTTGGAGGTATCTGCTCCAGTCCCTTCGGCAACAATCCAATAGGTTGTTCCGTTACTTAAATCAGGAGGAGCGGAAAA
>JAGLYT010000331.1 GCA_023132075.1 bacterium | reverse complement strand
TTATCTGAAATGTTGTCTTAAATTTACCGCTTTTAGATGCAGAAACAATTTTTCCCTGGGATGCAGCTAAAGTCCGCAAACCGGTTATGCTAAATTCCCGGCTAATAACACAAACCACCATCCATGCAGGTATTTGTAACTCTTCCATTCCTACAAATGAAATAAAAGCCGCTGAGACCAAAAGTTTATCAGCTAAAGGATCCATAAACTTACCAAAATTAGAGACACAATTATACCGCCGGGCAATACGCCCATCAAACAAATCAGTAAGGGCCGCCACTATAAAAACGACTAGGGCAGTGACCCGGGTATAAACATTATCATAAAACATATAGATCATAAATAGAGGAACCAAAACGATTCTCGTAAGGGTCAATTTATTAGCTAAATTCATCTCTTTAATCTTTCTAAAAATTTTCTTTATCAAATCACTAATGAACACTATTTTTTTCAATACAAATCCCTTCCAGATCATAAACATCCGATCCTGTTATTTTAACCTTAACAAAATCACCTATTTTTTTTGCCTCTTTTGAATAAACATACACAGACCGATCTATTTGAAAAGCATCTTCCTGCAGCCTTGCTTTCAAGTATTTTTTCCTCCTGCATTTCCCTTCAATAACTGCTTCCTTTATTTTACCTAATTCTCCTTTGTTTTTTTCACAAATAATTTCCTGTTGAAGAGTCATTAATCGTTTTTGCCGGGCTTTTTTATCTTTTTCAAGGATTTGCGGTTTCAACAAAAAAGCCCTCGTTCCTTTTTCACGTGAATAAATAAAAGAGCCCACCTTTTCAAATTTAATTTTTTTAATAAAATCCAAAAGTTCATTAAATTCTTCCTTTGTTTCCCGAGGAAAACCATTGATAAATACAGTCCGCAAAGAAAGATTAGGTATCTTCAACCGTAAAGAACGAATTAAATCTAAAACATCCTCTTTGCTGTAATGTCTATTCATTAAACACAAAATTTTATTATTTATATGCTGTAAAGGAAAATCAATATATTTACATATCTTTTTATATTTTGCTATTGTATTAACTAATTCAGCATCTATATGACTGGGATAAGAATACAGCACCCGAATCCATTTGAGCTTCTTTATTTTAACTAATTCTTTTAAAAGCATAGACAGTCTAAACTCTCCATATAAATCCATCCCATAAAAAGTCGTATCCTGTGCAATAAGATTTATTTCCTTTACACCTTTCTCCGATAAAGTCTTTGCCTCTTCTAAAATAGAAAGCATGGGCCTTGATTTATATTCCCCCCTCAAAGAAGGAATCAAGCAATAACTACAGCGATTATTACAACCTTCTGCTATTTTTATATACGCCATATAAAAAGGAGCAGAAATATAACGTGGAGTTTCAGCATCATAGAGACAACCAGGTAAATTAACATAAAGTCTTTTTTTCGCCTTACCTTCCACTACTTTCAATATTTTAAAAATTTCCCCTGTTCCGATAAAATAATCTACTTCCGGGAACTGTTTAATCAACCTATCCCTATATTGCTGAACAAAACAGCCTGCCACAATTAAAATTTTACACTTTCCTCTTTTTTTATACCTG
>JAGLYT010000330.1 GCA_023132075.1 bacterium | reverse complement strand
AAAATACAAAATACAAAATTCAAAACAACGACAAAAAACAGTCCACAGATAACAACTGAAGGTTATAAGTTATAAGTTAAAACAAAAAACTAAAGGCAGTCCATAGACTATAGACAACGGAATAAAAACAACAGACATGCGAGTTATGATTTTAAAAATTTGGGAATTGGGAATTAGGAATTTGTAGTTCAAGATTGTATTAAAGGGGAGGGAATGTTTGTATGCATGATTTTAACTATGTTAACGGAAAATTGTATTGCGAGGAAGTAAGGATAGAAAAAATTGCGATGGAAATAGGTACACCTTTTTACCTTTATAGCTACCAAACCATTTTTAATCATTACAATGCCTTTAAAAAAGCGTTAAAAGAAATAGATCCTCTTATTTGTTATGCTTATAAGGCAAATTCAAATAGTGCTATTTGTAAGATTTTTGCTAGGGCAGGAGGGGGAGCGGAGGTTGTTTCAGGAGGAGAATTAAGGCAGGCTTTGGAAGTAGGGGTGTCCCCGGAAAAAATAGTTTTTAGTGGAAACGGAAAGACAGAAAAGGAAATTGGATTTGCTTTAAAATCAAATATTTTAATGTTTGATGTTGATTCTGAAATGGAATTACGCTTACTTAATAAAGTATCGCATTCTTTAAAAAAAAGAGCAAAAGTCGTTTTGAGAGTTAATCCCGACTTAAATCCTCAAACCCATCCGTATTTGGCTACAGGCCTTAAGGAAAGTAAATTTGGATTTGATTTTAATCAGGCTCTCGATGGATATAAATTAGCGCGGGACCTAGAAAATATAAAAGTAGCAGGAATTCATATGCATATTGGTTCGCAAATAACAAGTTTAAAACCTTTTGTGGAAGGGTTAGATAAGGTAATTTCTTTAATAGGTGAATTAAAAAAGATAGGTATAGCCACCGAATACATAAATGTAGGAGGAGGATTAGGAATAGTTTATCTTGATGAGGAACCTCCCTGTTTAGACAATTATGCCCGGGTAGTAATTTCTAAACTCTCGGGGTTAAATATTAAAGGGATTTTTGAACCGGGAAGAGTTTTAATGGGGAATGCCGGAATATTAGTAAGTAAAGTGCTTTATCGTAAGGAGACGGCAAAAAAAACTTTTATTGTCGTTGATTCGGGAATGAATGATTTTGTTAGGCCTGCTTTTTATCAGGCAAAGCATAGAATTGAACCGGTAGTAAAAAAAGAAGAAAAAGAAGAGGTTGTTGATATAGTGGGGCCAATATGTGAGTCAGCTGATTTTTTTGCCCGGGATAAGAAATTTCCAAGGGTAGAAACAGGGGAATTACTAAGTATTTTTGGAGCAGGGGCTTATGGGTTTTCTATGGCTTCTAATTATAATTTTCGCTGCCGGCCGGCTGAGGTGTTGGTAAGCGGGGAAAATTATTTTGTGATTCGCCAACGGGAAACTTATGAGGATTTAATTAAAAATGAAAAGATGCCGGATATTCTGGAAACATAGTTTGATAAAGGTAAATAATATGCTTAAAAAAAGAATTAATTTTATAAAGATGAGCGGCGGAGGAAACGATTTTATTCTAATTGATAATAGAAAAG
>JAGLYT010000033.1 GCA_023132075.1 bacterium | reverse complement strand
TTTTGTATTTCGTATTTTGAATTTGTTTAGTATTTCGAATTTAGTATTTAGTATTTTCCTTTTGTCCGTTGTCTATGGACTATTTTTGTTTTTTACTTCGCTACCGCAATTACTCCGCTGGTTAATTTTCCATTATACTTGTATTGGTAAATATAAACACCGCTTTCTACTATATCACTACTATCATCCCGTCCATCCCACCGTATCTCAATATATGGTTCTACGGAAATTGTTTCGGGATTCAAAGTCCTTATTTTTTTACCCCTGATATCAAATATCTTAACACTGCTATCTAATCCATTAAAATCAGCATAATCATTTTTTCCATCGCCGTTAGGCGTTATAATTCGCTCAAAAGGCCTAAAATCTTTTGATTCAGGACCTCGAGCGGCAAAAAGAGCATACATAGAAAAATGAGAAATTGTAGCAGTAACTGTATGATTTACTGTATCTACCGTACCCCCTATATATCGCCAATCATGTCCATCCCAGTAAAAAAGTTTCAGAGTAGCAGCATCAACAGGAGGGAACGTATCATCAACAAATCCATCACTTTGGTCAACTAAATCGTCACTTTCATTATCCAAATAAAGCATAGTCAAAGTAACCGACCTTCTAAAGGCTAAATTATCAGGAGAAAAATCATAAACAGCCACAGGTTTATCACTTAAAATAAAACGTCGTGAACCTAAAGGCACGTTTATTTCATCGGCTACTCTCTGAGTAATCGTTATCGCTGCATCAGCAGTCAAAGCATTGCGTGGTATATTAACACTCGTCTCTCCGTCTTCAGGATTACCATCAACTACAGTGACCGTGCCCCCTTCGCTGGTGACTACACCGGTAGTAATTGTGCTTACTTCTAAATAATAAGGGACACTAGGTGCTCCAAGGGGAGAATAAAGATTCTCCTCCCCGGTGGTATCTATCTCAATATAATATTCTAATCCCTGAAAGGTCACTTCCTCTTTAGGAATAATTGTTCTACCTGTATAAAAAGCACCTGCCGGCTCCGGATTAAAAAAAGTACTTACATAAGAATCTTCCCCCTTTTTTCTATACAATAAGGTCACTTTATTTATACCGTCACCCATAGTGGAAAAATCTGAATTAAATACTATACGGTTGCCAATCATTCCTATTTTTTCAATTATAGGTGAAGAGGCTGTTCCGTAAGAAACAGAAAAAGGTGCTATATCTAAATATACCATAACTATTCCGCCCGCTCCTGCATTTGGTCCCACATCAATCGCTTCAATTCGAAAATGATATTTCTTTAAATAATATTGCGTATCGTTCGGAATATTAATAATCATATTGATTGCCCGTTGTTCTCCTTTGAGCAAAGTAAAATTGGTTGGTTCAACCAGTTGAATCCAGGAAGGGTCCGGTATTTTTTCATAACCTGTATCAGGGTCATCAAACAATAAGCTTACTTCTACTTGAGCGACAGCAGAACCGGTTTCAGGATTTTTTGCGTAAATATAAGCAAATGAGGGAACGGAATCATTATAATTGCAGCTATATCCTATCATAGAACTTACACATATCTGTATAGGCGTAACCTGCAAAGCAGCGGCAAAAAGAAGTCCGGTACTAACGCATACTACTATCCCAATAATTGTTATAAAAACAAAAAATACTTTAATTTTTAGTGTTTTAACCAAAAACTTTTTCATTATTCTCACTTCCGTTTATACAGTATAAATATACAGGATGACTTAGGATTAATAAACCACCCTGCATATTTAATTTTCACTAATGTTTTTCAGCAATAACAACTACCCGAATTGCTTGTTCTGTCATTATGGCACCACCAGTTGGTGCTTTAAACCTAATCCAGACAGCCCTGGTATTAACATAAACAGGATTCCAGGTAACATCAACTCCATGACCGCTATCATCACTATCAAATCTGCCTGCATCACCTGTATCCTGGCACTTTTGAGAAGTGGTAGTCACAACATCTTCTGCATCAAAATCATCGACATCAATATTTCCAGGTGCTACTGTCGTAGAAGTAACCACAGCATAAAGTACATATTCATCAGTTCCTGCAGTTTCATCAGTACTTGATGTCCAACCCGGCGGATCCAATACTTTTAAGCGTAAATCTTCGTTTACATTTCCAATATTGGCTACTGTAAAAAATTTATCACCCGCGGTATTCGTACTACTAATTTTATCATCACCATAAATTAAATTCCCAAAAGTAATAGTACCTGTCACACTGACGCCGACTGTCCCTGCACCTATAGTAACCGTAATGAGACCAGCTCCACCGCCTAAATATTCTACATCGTCAACATAAATTTCAACATTAGCATTCGGTAAACCATCATTTCCTCCGGCCAACGTCATCCACCAAAGATTGCTAACCGCACTCATATTTTGTCCTGTAAGATCTACATATGCCGGTGTCCACCCGGTAGAACTTATCGTAATCGGATCTCCGATAACAGTGTGTTCACCGCATGAATCATTGTATATATCGCCTGCACCCAGACCAAAATAAGCTACCACGCCATCCTGATTAGCAGAAACTTCAAACTGCATTTTCGTATGGCCTGTTAAATCCATTGGCACAACTCCACCGTAAGCCTGTGAGCCAATCTTTGCCCAACCAATGTCCTTATTAAAAGCAAACTTGGCACACTGATCACCTGATCCTTCAGGATATGGGTCAGCAATGTCTGATATTGTTACCTCTGCGGAAGCACCCTGTTTTAAATACAAACCTTGAATCCAACTATTTTCATAAACAGTAGTATCGCTATAAACATTACCCACCATAAAGATACTCATTACAACTAACAATGTCATTAAAATTAAAGACTTTTTCATCTTTTTCACCTCCTTTCTTTATTTTATTTTTTTGTTTACTTATTTTACAATTACTGAATAAACTGCTCGCATCTAAATTTTATTTTTGGATAGAAAATAAAAAAATATTGTAATTATTTTCAAAAAAAGCTGGTCAAAAAAATCTAATCAACCGGATAATAAATAATGGAAAGACTACGAGGATTTTTATTTAAAGCCTTCACTCAAACCATTAACCATATAATAAAAAAAACCGACCCACCTTATCTGGCTATAACCTCTTTACAGTCAGCTCGGTAGCCCGGCCATCCGCTTTTAATTAGTGGCGAACCCGTAACTTTGCCTTCCCGCTACAGAAAAATTTAAACCTTATTCCTCTTCTGCTTACAGCGAGAGATTCACCCGCCTTTATTTCCCGGCAGATGAATGCCTTCACCTTGCGATGAATTTGCCTTTTCGACTAAAATTTCCAAATATCAAATCTAAAACCTGAAGTTATTGTACTATAATTTTTTCTTCCTGTCAAGAAAAAAATTTGAAATTAAACAACCTCCAGGCAACCACTTGTCCGCCACCTGTTTGGATAAAGCTCGTCACTATATTCAAAAAAAACTTTAATAGTTTTATTTAACTACTTCTTCCTTTTTTTAATTAAATCAGTTGCTTTCTTTCTTAAGTTATCGATTTTATACGAATTTACTAAAAATATGGGTTTTATTCCTTTTCATCCCCTATTCCTTACCATTTTGGATAATCTTTCCCTGCTCCATCATAACCCTTAACCCTTATACTGTACTTACCTTCTTTGTATTTACTGCTATCCCACTTCCAGCTAAAATTATCGTTACTAACCGCACTTAATTGTTCATTGATATAAAATTCTATCTTTCCTGTTTTAATGTTATCACTGACATCAACAATTATATCTACTATTCCGCTTACCGTATCTCCGTGAGCAGGTTTTCTTATATTCGTAGCCGGGCCAATTGTATCTACCATTATTCCATCACTGCTTTCAGACCAGTTACTATATAATCCTATTCCGTCCTTCGCCCTGACTCTGGCATAATATGTATTCCTATTTATACACCCGATTATCCCACAACTCAATACATTCCCTATACTCCCTTCGAACTTGTCATTACCTTCCGGTGTCGTACCTACCTGAAGATAATAGCCCACTATACCATTTTCAGAATCTTCCACCGTTCCCTGTGTCCATTTAAAATTTACTGTCGTTTGCAAAGAATATTGCCCTTCATCTTCAGGCCATGTAGGTATTCCACTAAGGAAAATTCCACTTACAGTAATATCTCCGGTACTATCATCAGTAGCAGTTAAATGATCAGCTAATAATTGACCAACCCCGGTAGTAGTAGCGGTTAAAGTTGTATTGTTCCCATTGTTGACAGAAAGTGTACCTATATTATTTCCGGTTATTGACCAGTCTACCGTTACTTCCCCAACATACTCATCACCGGCATTATATCCTGCTGCCCACACAGTCAAGGTCTCTCCCTCAATTAGTTCCACCGTTCCTACTTCGTTTCCTCCACCGCCGCCGGCATTTCTGATTTTCACGTAATTTACATTAAGAACATTAACTTTTAGCACCGGATCTCCTAATAAAGTCATTCCGTAATGCCAGGAAATCTTGTAATCACTTGAACTACCTTGAATATAATACAGTCTAAAACCACAATACTTTCCATCAAATTTTTTTAATATTTATCGTTTTATTCAGCCTCTTCTTCATTTTTTTTGATTACATCAGCTGATTTCTTTTTTCTATTTTCTTTTATAGGTAATTTAATCCTGACTTTTGTTCCTTTTCCAACTTCACTTTCTATTTTGATACTACCCATATGAGCATCAATAATAGTTTGACAAACCACTATCCCCAATCCACTTCCGTTAGATTTGGTAGTAAAGAGTGGATCAAATATCTTAGCCAAATTTTCTTTCGTTATCCCTTCTCCTATATCATCTATATTTATCTCTAAAAATTCATCTTTTTGGCTGCCGGTGATAGTAACTTTCCCACCCATAGGCATGGCTTGCAAAGCATTTAAAATAAGATTATAGAAAACAATTTTAATCTGAACCCTATCAACGTTAATATAGGGCAGCTGAGTTCCCAACTCTACACTTACCTCTACATTCTTTGGTATATTAATCTCATGGAGTGATTCTTTTATAATATCATAAATATTAAAATTGCCTAATTGTGGTTCTTTTACCCGGCTAAAGGATAAAAAATCACTAATAATCTTATCTGAAATATCCACCTCCTCATCTAAAATATCCAACTGCCTTTTAATCTTTTCATCCGCTACTGTCTTCAAGCTCATTTTTAATAAATAGACTGATGTTTTAATCACACATAATGGATTTCTTAATTCATGGCTTACCATACCGGCTAATTTACCTAATGCAATCAATTTCTCTGAACGACTCATTTTATCATGAATTTCCTTTAACTCTTTCTCTGCTTTTTTATGTTCAGTTATATCAATTGATGTAGCAGCCATAAATAAAGGAATGCCCTTTTCGTTTTTAATAATAAAGGCATTCATTAACATAGAAAATATAGAACCGTTTCTGTGTTTATGCCCTATTTCTAAAGCATTATAACTTCCTTCGTCCTTAATTTTCTCATTCATTCTCGTAATTTCTTTTAATTGCTCACTGTTATAAAATATATCTAATTTTTTGCCGATAAGTTCGTTTGGTTCGTAGCCGAGAACAGTTGCAAAGTATTTATTTATATAAAGAAATTTTCCTTCAAGATCAGTAATATACATACCGTAATTAGCATTATCTGCTATGGTTTTGAATTTTCTTATTTCTTCTTCTGCTTTCTTGCGTTCAGTGATGTCATTCGCGATAAAAACAATACCGGCAATATCCCCTGCTTCATTATGAATAGCAGACGTTGAAAAAAGCACTAAAACATTTTCTCCACTCTTTTTATTAAAAATAAATTCATAATTCCTAATAGTTTCTCCTTTGATAATTTTATCTACCAGAAAATGTTTGGAATTTTGCGCCGTAAAAAACATATCAATTGATTTTCCTTTTAACTCACTTCCTTTGTATCCCAACAAGTTTAACGCTGCATTATTCACAGTTATAATTTTACCCTTAGTATCCAATAGGATTAAAGCATCGGTCATTGTAGAAATAATTTTTTCTGCCGCAATAGTAGGGGTGATGATTAAAAATTTATATTTAGTTATTGCATAAACTATTCCAAAGGACAAACCAAGTACAGCAATATTTCCTAAACGAGGAATTGTGTTAACTCTCAATTCCGGAAGGAGGGCATCCGATAAAGTACCAAGGATAAGAGAAATAATTGAACTAATATAGATTATCTTTGCTTGTTTTTTCTCAATTAATTTCTTTGTCTTTTTACTGAAATCAACGGTTAAATAGATTCCTGTTAGTACAAATAAACTATAATAAACATAAAAAAGATAGCGCCAAATTGATTCTCTCCATGTAAATACCCATCCCCAGGGTTGTTTGATAGAATATTCTTTTAAAAGACCTGTATAGTTTACATAGATGAATAATACAGGTAATACAAAAATAAAAACACAAAAAAGATTAGATTTTATTCTCTCATTTTTTTTAGTAAAAATAAAAATAAACCAGAGATAAAAACTAGCAAAACTACACCAGCCAATAGCACTGAAATTTTCGGCTAATCTGACAGTCTTTAAAGAGACACTAGGATTTTGTATGAAAATTTGGGCAAAACTCCACAAACAAAAACTAAAACAAAAAGCTGCACATGCTCTATTAAGAGAACCTTTCGGATTTTTAATTAATGCAAAACCCGCTAAATAAGAATATATTAAAGAAGCAAAAAAATGGATAAATGGTGAAAAACACATAAGCCAATAACCTCCTATATTTTTTCGATATTTTTATTTTCAAGTTTATGCCCCCGGATTACTAAAATTATTATGAAAATCGAAAAATCGGGGGAAGAAAAACCGGGGTTGTAACATAATCCAGTCACTTAGATTACAAAAAGCTTACCCTGGCACTCACAATGTCCCTTATTTTTTACCGGAGGGGAAACAAGGTTGAATTGCCTAATACCTCCCTATTTAATCTCCTTTTTTAATTAAATCAGCTGATTTCTTTTTCAGGTTATCTATTTTATAAGAACTTACCAAAAATATAGTTTCTACCCCTTTTCGCTGTACATAATATTGGTTTTTTTCATTTTTATTGCCCACCAATATCCCCTCTTCCTGATTGTCCTTTAATTTAATTTTTATCTGAAAAGAAGGCTTTTGCAAACCAAATTCTTTTTTACCTTCTACTGCCAGGGAATCACTAACTAAATCATCCATATTTAACCTGGTTAAATTGTTTAAATACGAATCCCATACATTAGAATCTACCTCTTCTTTTCCCACCAACCATTTATCTTCATTCTTTGTTACTTTAACTTCCTCTATTTTTTTCCCTTTTTTATCTGAATCTAAACAAATAAGGCTTATTTCTTCCAGGGCATTTTTATTTAAAGCAAGAATTGTCTTATCCCGCCATTTTTCTGCTTCTTTATCAACGAAATTTCTGGATAACCCTCTACTTAAATAAACCTTTTGCTTGTCCGGAAAACGAAAATAATAATGTAAATAATCTGTTCCCATTTTACCCAGAATAAAATCAACTGTTTGTTCCCCTTTTTTATTATAAAATTTCACCACTATCCCTTCTTTTTGGTCAACTTGAAATTTCCAGTATTTCTGTGGATTAGTAGAAATAACCGTTTCCAAAATAATGTTTCCTACACTATCTATCAAATTAACCATTGACGCCTGATCTGCCCGATATTCAAAAGGTTTCATAATCTGCCATAAAGTTTCTTTTTTTTCAAAAACAAAAACTTCCTCTTTTTTAATTATTTCAATCTTAGAAACATCTTCTTTATCTAAATCGATAAAACACTGCGGCCCCTTTTGTTTGTTGGACCAATAATGATACAAACCGGCAATTAAACATAATCCTAAAAAAATAGTAACCAACACCGTTAAATTTTTTACTTTCATCCTTTCTATCCCCTTTTTCTTCAGAATTTATAATTTGATTTACAGTTTCGACGAGCATTTACCCCAAATTTTCTAAAGTCAAATTTACTCTGCGAAAGCGGCGAATTCGCCACCAACCCAAACCAAAGACAACAAGCATTAACGGAACAAAAAATATATCAATATATTTAACTACCCTTCTCCATCCTTTAGAAATCTCTTTAAGCGGCCGATAAACAATCTCTTTGGAGCGAATAGAAATCAACGCCTCATCCTGAGCCAACCAATCAACAATATTCAGGAAAAAATTTACCCCTGCCTGGTCACCCATATTAACAAATCTGGCATTACCTACTATTAAAAGCCGGGTAGAAAGACTTTGTTTAATTAATTCTTCTTTCTTATCAGCAACATTTTCCCATGGAGCAGAAGGAATTTCTTTGCCGGCGTAGAAACTCTCAAAACTGCCCTTTATAATTACTGCTAAATCAAAAGGCCCTATCTCATCATCGGGTGAAGGAACATATTGCCTTAAGGGATTTAAATCACCGGGATTTTCTTTATACCAGCTCTTTTCCGATGATTGAGCAAGAATTTCTATTTCTAAATCCTTTTTTTCTGTATCCTTTCCTTTTTCGGATGAAAAATCTTTTACCCTAATCGGATTTATAAAAGGGAAAGTAACCCTCTCCAATCCCTTTACTATAAGATTATCCTTTTTAAAAGAAGTAACTAACGGGAAAAAGATATATTTCACCATATTATTAACGGTAAAAAGCCCCCTTCTTGTCTGCAAAGTAACCATTTGACATTGAGGATCTAAAACCAACCCCTTTCTAATCTCCACTCCAAAATGTTTAAGTAAATCATCTAAACCATCATCTATTGCTTTTGCCTGAAAAGTCTGTAAATCTACCTCTGTCCTCCCTAAGAGAAAAGCAACCGGTTTTCCCTGCATTAAAAGCTGGTCAATTTTATACTTTTCCCAATCAGACAATTTTTCCTTCGGTAAAAGCACAACCAAGGCATCTATGGGAGGATTCTTTTTATCCTCTTTAAAAGAAATATTTTTCAAGGTGTATTGTTCGGATAAAAATTGTCCTATTTGGGGTAATTCCTTAAAAATGTCAGTCTCACTATTACCCGCAAGAAAACCTAATGATTTCATACTGCTTTGAGTAATTTTCTTAATACGACTGGTTATATCATACTCCAGAGTTCCTGTTTGATTAATAAAGGGAATTATCTCTTTTTTATCTTCATAAAGAAAAACTAACCCCATATAGGCTTCTTTCATTTCGTACTTGTCACTTTCCACCTGAGTAATTCTCACCGGAGCTATACCGGTCATCTGCGCCTCTACCCGTATTTTTTCATCCTCCGAAGGATCAATAAACTGAATTTTTATTTTTCCTTTGGAATAAGTTTTATATTCAGATAGAAGATCTTTTATATACTGCCGATTACTATTGTAAGGGGGAGGAAGATTTCTACTAAAAAACGCTTTAATTATTACCGGGTCATCTAAATTACTGACCATTTTTTTAGTAGCTTTAGAAAGAGAATAAACCTTTCCCCTGCTCAAATCTATTCTTACAAAAATCTGATAAACCAAGAAATTTAAAACTATGAGTATACCCAAAATAGTTAAAACAGAAACCACAGAGCCAACCCCTTGTTTAAACTTAAAAATATTTTCTTTTTCCATTTTTTATCTCCACCTCCTGCTTCCTATAAAATACAAGGTCAAACTATAAAAAAATACACATACACTAAGGAAATAAACAATATCCCGGGAATCAATAACCCCCCGGGCGAGATTGTTAAAATGATACTCTATGCTTAGATATTCAAATAAAGATACAAAATAAGCAGGAACCAAACTTAATATTTTATTAAACATAAAGAGCACAAAACAAATAAGAAAACTAACAATAAAAGAAATTATCTGATTTTTAGTAATTGCCGAGGCAAAAACCCCTATAGATACAAAAGCTGCTCCCATAAGGAATAATCCTAAATAAGCACCGGCTATTTCTCCGTAATCTACCTTCCCCAAAAAAGTTAAAATAAACGGATGAATCAAAGTCAAACCAATAGCTACCGTAACCAAACCCAAAGCAGCCAAAAATTTCCCCAGGATAATTTGATAATCTTCCAGGGGCAAAGTAGTCAGGATTTCCATTGTTCCGCTTTTCATCTCTTCACTAAAAAGCCTCATGGTAATTGCCGGAATAAAAAATACAAAAAGCAACGGAACATTACCCAAAAAAGCTCCTATTGT
>JAGLYT010000329.1 GCA_023132075.1 bacterium | reverse complement strand
TTTTTTTCCCGGGACATACGGAATTGCTGGCACAAGAGACTTCGACTAAAACATATGCAATGATGTTTGTAGGAAAAAACTTAAAGGTAATCTTAGTTACTACCCACCTGGCGTTCAGCAAAGTGCCTGAAAAAATTAATCAGAAAATTGTTTTAGAAAAGATAAAATTAGCTTACGATGTTTCCCAAAAGTTAAAAATCAAACATCCTCGTATAGTAGTTTGTGGATTAAATCCCCATGCCGGAGAAGGCGGCTTATTTGGAAAAGAAGAAAAAGAGAGTATTATTCCCGCCTGTAAAAAAGCTAAGCAATTAGGAATAAATGTTTTTGGTCCTTATCCTGCCGATACTGTTTTTTATTATGCGAAGAAAGGAAAATACGATATAGTTATTGCAATGTATCATGATCAGGGGTTAATTCCCGTAAAATTATTGGATTTTTCTTCTTGTGTAAATGTTACGATTGGGCTGCCTTTTGTTCGAACTTCTCCGGGGCATGGTACTGCTTTTGATATTGCAGGAAGAAATATTGCAGATTCATCCAGTTTGGTTGAATCGATACTTGTTGCTGCCAGATTGGCTACATAAATATAAATAAATACAAATAAATATGAATAATAATATATTGCTTAATTTTAGGCCTCGAAAAAAATTGGGACAGAATTTTTTAACGGATAGAAATATTGTCTTCAAAATATTAAAAGAAGCAAATATTACTGAACAGGATTTAATTTTAGAAATAGGAGCAGGCAAAGGAATTCTTACGAAGGGGATAATTGAAAAGGCCGGCAGAGTTGTTGTTGTTGAAATAGATAAGATTTTATGTTTATATCTTAAAAATTATTTGCCGATAACCGACAAAGTAAAAATTATTCAAACTGATTTTCTAAAATTTAATCTGGATACGGTGAATTGTGAAAATCCTTTAAAATTTAAAATTATTGCTAATCTTCCGTACTATATTACAACTCCCATTATACTGAAACTTTTAAAACAAAGGGTTTGGGAGGAAGCATTATTGATGGTACAAAAAGAAGTAGCCCAGAGAATTCTTTCTTCTCCGGGGGTAAAAGATTATGGCCGGTTAAGTATAATTGTTGGCTATTATTGTGATGTAAAGTTTATTAGTTATGTTCCTCCGGAAGTCTTTTCCCCTCGGCCAGTGGTTAGTTCGGCAATAATAAAATTAATTTTAAGAAAAAAACCGCTTGTTTATGTAAAGAACGAAATTTTTTTCTTTGCCCTTGTTAAAGTAGCTTTTTCTAAACGAAGAAAAACTTTGATTAATAATTTAGTGACATTTCATAATTTGAGTCTGAAAAAAGAAATGTTATGCACAATATTATCAAGATTAAATATCTCATCTGATATTCGGGGAGAAAAATTAAGCATAGAACAATTTGCCCGATTAAGTAATATACTGGTAGATTTTTTTCCGAATTATGGGCTTAATACCGGATAATAAAGGTACAAAAATGGATATAACAAGAAAGTTTTTAATTTCTTTTGATACGGAAAAAATGTCTTCTTTGGAAACAGATGTTCTGGTTATTGGCAGTGGTGTTGCCGGCCTTCGTGCAGCGATTGAG
>JAGLYT010000328.1 GCA_023132075.1 bacterium | reverse complement strand
TGTCTTTTGCAGTTAACTTATAACTGTCGTTTCTGTTTTTGTGTCTTGATGCCTTTGTGCCTGTCTTTAGTCTTTGTTTTGAATTTAGTATTTTGAATTTTGAATTTGCTGGAGCAGAGCGACAGTCCGCCAATCTTTAAGGCGGATGCCTTCGTGCCTTTGTCTTTTGCTATTTTAATTTAATCTTAATTTCTTTTTCCGTTTCTCTTTGCATATCGCGTTTTTTTAAACTTTCCCGTTTGTCATAAAGTTTTTTCCCTTTAGCTACGGCTAAAGAAACTTTGGCTAAACCTCTTTTGTTGAAATAAAGCTGTGTAGGAACAAGTGTTAAACCGCGTTCTACAACTTTTCCGATTAATTTATTAATTTCTTTTTTATGCAGTAATAATTTCCTTTTGCGGACAGCATCGTATTTTTTTTTATCCGTAGCAAAAGAATAGGGGGAAATATGAATGTTATATAAAAACAATTCCCCGTGTTCAATACGGGCAAAACCCTCTTTCAGATTAACTTTACCGGTGCGTAACGATTTTACTTCGTCTCCGGTTAAAACTATGCCTGCTTCATATTTTTCTATGATAGTAAAATTATGTAAAGCAGCTCTGTTGGTGGCAATATTTTTTATAGGTTTCATTTTTTACCCCAAGTCATTTTATCAAATTTTCGCTCTTTTTGCAATATATCTTTTTTGCTTGACAATAATTCCATTTTTATGATAATTTAGTGTGAATGAAATAATTTAAAGGAAGAAAATAAAGGAAAATAAAAAAGGAGAAATAGAGGAAGATTTGTTAGTAAAAATTAATATTGTCCTTGATGGTGATGAATATATCCAACCAAATTAAGTTCTTCTCATCGCGCCTGAATACTTTCGTTTTACTCAGCATAAACTCCCAAGGGTGCCCCACTTGCCGCGGGTAGTACATCCCAGCCGGGATTAAATATTAATGAGTAATTTGCCTGTTAAAACAAGCTTATTTTTATTAAAATTTGCTATATTGTTTGAAATACATTTCGCCTTCATTTTTCTAATCCTTTCTAAATAAGTTTATAAATAGTAAAAAAAATATTATTTAATCGAAATTTTGTTTGACATTAACTTGTAATGTGTTATATAATTTACACGGTATTTTACTAATATCATCAAAGAAATTTACGGAGATAAAAATGGTTAAAGTAATTATTTGCGGGGCAAAAGGAAGGATGGGAGAGAGATTAATTGAACTTGCTATGCAAGATAAAGAATTAAAACTTGCCGGTGGAATTGAGGCTGAAGGGCATTCTTTGTTGGGCCTAAAAATATCAGAAGATGTAAGTTTAACGGACAATTTAAGAAGCGTGATAAAAAATGGTGAAGTTGTAATTGATTTTACTAATCCAAAATCTTGTATTGAGCATGCCAGAATAGTGGCAAACGAGAATAAAAAAATGGTAATCGGAACTACCGGTTTTTCTTCCGGAGAGTTAGAAGAATTGAAAGATATTATTAAAGATATCCCTTGTGTTTTGGCCCCGAATATGAGTAAAGGTGTAAACCTTCTCTTTAAGCTGGTTGGGGAGGTGGCTAAAGCGCTTAGCAATTATGATGTGGAAATTTTAGAGAT
>JAGLYT010000327.1 GCA_023132075.1 bacterium | reverse complement strand
TTTTTATTAAACGGTGTTTAGATGTGTTTCTTTCTATTTTGGTTGTATCTATATTTTTCGTTCCATTAGTTATTATTGTTATTATTATAAAGTTAGATACTCCGGGTCCTATTTTATATTGTCAGGCGCGCTTAGGCCATAAAGAGAGGATGTTTCCTTTTTTTAAGTTCAGGACCATGGTTCAGGATGCGGATATAATTTTGGAAAAAATAAAACATTTAAGTGAACGGAAGGGACCGGTTTTTAAGATGAAAGAAGATCCCCGGATTACTTTTTGCGGAAAGATTTTAAGGCGTTATAGCCTGGATGAATTACCCCAGATAATTAATGTATTGAGGGGAGAGATGAGTTTGGTAGGTCCCCGTCCCCAGGTGCTCTGGGAAGCCGCCCATTATGATGATTGGGCAAAAAAGCGTTTACGGGTTTTACCCGGGATTACCGGTTTGTGGCAGATTAGCGGAAGAAGTGATTTAAGTTATGAAGAAATGATTCGTTTGGATATTTTTTATTTGGAAAACTGGTCGTTTATTTTTGACTTAAAAATATTGTTGAAAACTATTCCGGTAGTTTTGTTGGCTAAAGGAGCATATTGAATAAGGAGGTAAATTAATGAAAGTTCTGGTGACCGGAGGGGCGGGATTTATTGGTTCACACCTGGTGGATGCTTATCTTGCCAGAGGGGATGAAGTGGTAATTGTGGATGATTTGTCTTCCGGCAAGGAAGAGAATATTAATAAACGGGCTAAATTTTATAAGATGGACATACAGGATACATCTTTAGCGAATATTTTTAAAGAAGAAAAGATTGAATTGGTTAATCATCACGCTGCTCAGTTAGATGTGAGAAAATCGGTAGCTGATCCTATTTTTGATGCCCGGGTGAATATTTTAGGGATATTAAATATTTTAGAAAATTGCAGACAGTTTGAAGTAAATAAAGTAATTTTTGCTTCTTCCGGAGGAGTAATTTACGGAGAGTGTAAGGATGAGCCGGCCGGTGAAAGTTTTCCTGCCGGTCCTCTTTCTCCCTATGGGGTGAGTAAACTTGCCAGTGAGTATTATTTATATTATTATGGAAAGACTTTTGCTCTTAACTATACCGTTCTTCGTTACGGAAATGTTTATGGCCCCCGGCAGGACCCTTATGGAGAAGCCGGGGTAGTAGCAATATTTTCTGAAAAAATGCTGGAGAATAACGAAATAAATATTTTCGGAGATGGGAAACAAATGAGAGATTATGTATATGTGGGAGATGTGGTAAGAGCCAGTCTGTCTTGCATGGAAAATGGTCACAATGACATATTTAATGTTGGAACAGGGGAGGCTATTTCGGTTAATTCTTTGTTCAAAGAAATGAAAGAAGTTCTTGACTATAAAAAAGATGCAATTTATAAACCGGCAAGAACGGGTGAATTGTTTAAGAGTTTTTTAAATGTTAGCAAAGCAGAAAAAGTATTGAATTGGAAACCGGAAGTAAATTTTTCACAAGGGTTAGAAGAAACCACTGCCTGGTTTAGGAAAACTTAATAAGAAACAATTAGTTTTTTAGTTAAAGAAATTTAAAATTGGTAATATCAAAAATAAAATGATAAAGATTCAGGAAAGTGTTATAAATAAAAAAGAATT
>JAGLYT010000326.1 GCA_023132075.1 bacterium | reverse complement strand
TAAGTTTTTCTACAAGGGCCCTTTTGGGAAGAGTAAAAAAATCATTATTTGATATAATTTCTCCTTATATAAAAGATTCTTGTTTTTTAGATCTTTATGGCGGGGTAGGAAGTGTTGGTGTTGAAGCTCTTTCCAGAGGTGCAAGAAAAGCGGTTTTTGTAGAAAACGATCCGGATTGTATAAAGCTGATTAATGAAAATTTGAATAAATGTGGATTTAAGGATAAAGCAGAAGTTTACCAGGGAGATGTATTAGGGGGATTAGCTTATTTTTTATCGGAGAAAAAGTTTGATTTGGTTTTTGTGGGCCCGCCTTATAATTTAAATCTTTTAGAAAAAACTATAAAAATTATTGATGAAAGTAAAATTCTTAAAGAAAAAGGGTTAGTGATAGGACAACATCATTTTAAAGAAATAATACCTCAAAAAATAGAAGAACTGGGAATGTTTCGCCAAAAAAAATACGGGGATATGAGATTAAGTTTTTATAGAAGAGGAGGAATTCTTGAATGAAAAGAATAACGGTGATGACCAATCCTCAAAAAAAAGAAGTTAAAAAAATCCTTCCTTTGCTGGTGAATTGGCTGGAAAATAAAAAAATAAAGATTTCAATAAATCAGCGCACTAAAGAAAACTTAAAAAAAACAGATTTGGTAATTGTTTTAGGTGGAGACGGCACAATATTGAAGGTGGCGAGATGGGTGGTGCCTTTTGGTGTTCCTATTCTGGGCATTAATTTGGGACAATTTGGTTTTTTATCTCAAGTAAGGGTTAAGGATTTATATTCTGTATTGACGAGAGTTTTAAATAAAGACTATCACATAGAAAAAAGAATTCTTCTTTCTGCTAAGGTAGTAAAGTCAATATCATTGAAGAAAAAGAAGAATATTAAACTTTCTTTTTTATCTTTAAACGATGTCGTTGTTAAAAACGCAGTTTCTGCACGGGTAATTAATTTGAAAGTAAAATTGGGAGATAAACAAATTACTGAATGGGTGGGAGATGGATTAATTGTTGCTACTCCTACCGGTTCAACTGCTTATTCATTAGCAGCCTTTGGCCCTATTGTTTATCCGACCCTGCCGGTAATGATTGTTACTCCTATTTGTCCGCATCTTCTGTCTTTTCGTTCGTTAGTATTAGCAGACAGTGAAGTAGTTTCTATTCAGGTAAAGTCTAAAAATAATGTAATGCTTTCTATAGATGGACAGGAAGAGATTGGTTTGGGATATAATGATATTATTCAAATAAAACAAGCAAAACAAAAGCTTAAGCTGGTTTCTTTGTCTTCGAATATAGATTATTTTCAGATTTTGAATAAAAAATTTAAATGGGGAAAAAGGTAAAAAAACAGTCCATAGTCCACAGTCGATAGTCCATAGACAAAGACAAAAGAATAAAGACGGTTGAATTGGTTATATTAGTTTAGATTAGTTTTATTGGTTGGATTAGTTAAAGACAAAGGACATTTCATAGTCCATAGACAACAGATGATATAGAGAGGAAAAGGCATCAAGGCACAGAGGCATCCGCCTTACTGACTGGTGGACTAGGATAAGGCGGGAAGATTGAAGTTAGAAGTTTGAAAGAGGAAAATAAAGGCAAAATATATTTTTCTCTAGACGCATAATTTTACCCT
>JAGLYT010000325.1 GCA_023132075.1 bacterium | reverse complement strand
GTATGTTTATATTTTAGATGCAATCGGAACGAGTACAGGCGGGATTTTAGTCAGTATTTTTTTGATTCGATGGGTTAATCCTTTTTTTATATTGACTACAATTGGTTTCTTAAATTTAATCCCTGCATTTATACTTTTCCGGGTCATAAAAACAAACAAAAAAACGGCTATTTTAAGCTTATTATTTGTTTTAATTACAACTACTTTCATTTTTTGTAAAATAAATTTCCTGAATTCTTATTCTCTCCAAAAACAATGGGAACCTTTTCGTTTATTAACTTCACAAAACTCATCTTACGGTAATATTGTCGTTACTCAGGATGAGGAACAATATACTTTTTTCAATAACGGGTTGTATATGTTTACTGTTCCTGACTTACTGACCTGTGAAAAAATAGTGCACTTTGCTTTTCTTCAACATCCGGCTCCGCAGGAAGTGTTACTTATCGGAGGAGGGGTGGGGGGAGTTTTAGAGGAGATGTTTAAATACCCCTTAAAAAAGATTGATTATGTGGAATTAGACCCTTTGGTAATTAAGTTGGCCGTTAAATATATCCCTTCTTTAGCGGAAACTGTTTTGAATGATTCCCGCCTAAATTTAAAAAATATGGACGGCCGTCTTTTTGTTAAAAAAACCCGGGACACTTATGACATAATAACCGTAAATCTTCCCGAACCGTTTACCGCACAACTAAACAGGTTTTATACCAAAGAATTTTTCCGGGAAATAAAAAGAATTTTACGGAATGACGGCGTTTTTTGCTTTGGGATAAATTCTTCACCTAATTATATAGGGGAAGAACAAAAACAGCTTTTACTTTCACTTTCAGAAACCTTAAAAACAGTTTTTCCCGAAGTAAAGGTTTTTCCCGGGGATGTGATTTTTTTCTTTGCCGGTAAAAATAAAGGCATTCTTACCGATGAATGGCCCATTCTTGCCCAAAGATTAAAAAATTACAAAATACAGACCCGCTATGTTCGTGATTATTATTTATCAGCAGAATTATCAAAAGAAAGAATAGATTATTTACAACAAAGACTGCGCCCGGCAGGAGAAGTAAAAATTAATACGGATTTTCGGCCGATCTCTTATTTTTATGATATGATTTTATGGAGCAGTTATTTTAAGGTTAGCTTTAAAAATTTGTTTAAGGTAATTACTGCGCAAAGAATTTATTTAATAATAGCATTGTTTTATATCGTTATTTTTATTTTTATTTTATTGAAGAAGAAATTTTATGTAAAAATTTTCCCCTGGTCTATTTTGTTGGCGGTATTTACAACAGGGTTTGCGGAAATCACTTTTCAGGTAGTTACTCTGCTTTCTTTTCAAATTATCTATGGTTATGTATACTACAAATTAAGCGTTATTCTTACTTCCTTTATGCTCGGACTTATTTTAGGAGGGTGGTGGATTACCAAATTGATAGAAAGAAAAAAAGGGAATTTGAGACTTTTTATTAAAATACAGCTATTTGTTTGTATTTATCCTTTTATTCTTCCGCTATTATTTCGGATATTTTCTCAGCGGACGGATTATATTAGTTATTATTTAGGGTCAAATATTGTTTTTGCTTTGTTACCCATAATTGCCGGTTTTATCGGAGGATTACAGTTTCCATTGGCTAACAAATTATATTTAGAATTTAAAGGAGAAAAAATATCAAAAACAGCAGGGCTTACTTATGGATTGGATTTGTTTGGCGCATGT
>JAGLYT010000324.1 GCA_023132075.1 bacterium | reverse complement strand
TTGAAAAAGGGGGTTAGGGGGATTTGTGATTATTTGTGACATAGTCTATTTATGGGAATAACAGATTGTTTGAAATAAATAGTAAATTTAAAATTTAATAGATAAAACAGAAAAGAGGAAAAATGAAGATACTAATATTGAATTGTGGGAGTTCATCAATAAAATATAAATTAATTGAGATGATTGGAGAGCAGACTCTTTCTTATGGACTAATGGAACGGATAGGAATGCATGATGGTTTGTTATATCATCATTTTCAGAAGGATGGGGAATTAAAAGAAAAGAAAATGGTAAGGGAAATACCGGATTATAATACCGGAGTTAAATTGATAATTAACACTTTAATCCATTCCGACTATGGGGTCGTTAGTGATACTAGCGAGATTAGTGCTGTTGGCCATCGTGTTGTTCATGGGGGAGAAAAGTTTGCCAGTTCCGTTTTAATAAATTCAGATGTCAGACAGGATATTAGAGATTGTATAGAATTAGCTCCTTTACATAATCCTCATAATTTAAGAGGAATTAAGGCATGTGAAATGTTATTAAGTGGTATTCCACAGGTAGCTGTTTTTGATACCGCCTTTCACCAGACGATGCCTAAATGGGCGTACATTTATGGACTTCCTTATTTACTTTATCAAAAATATGATATTCGGCGTTATGGTTTTCATGGAACTTCTCATCGTTATGTTTCAGAACGGGTTAGTGCATTAATCGGACAGCCCATAGAAGAACTTAAAATTATAACCTGTCATTTAGGAAATGGGTGTAGTATTGCTGCGATTGAAAAAGGTAAGTCCGTAGATACTTCAATGGGTTTTACTCCTTTAGAGGGGTTGGTTATGGGAACCAGATGCGGGAATATAGATCCTACGGTAGTATTTCATTTGATTGGGAGAGAAGGTCTTTCCTTGGGAGAGGTAGTAACACTCTTAAATAAACAAAGTGGTTTATATGGTATTTCCGGTGTCAGTAATGATATGCGGGAAATACTGCAGGAAATCAAAGAGAATAATTCTCGTGCTTCTTTGGCTCTGGAAATTTTTTGTTATCAGATACGCAAATATATTGCCTCTTATGCAGGGGTTTTGAATGGAGCGGATGTTATTGTCTTTACAGCCGGTATAGGTGAGAATGTTCCTTTGGTACGGCAAAAATGTTGTGAAAAACTGGCCTTTATGGGAGTAAACATAGATGAAGAAAAAAATGATGCAGCGATAGGAAAGGAATCTATTATTAGCCGGCAATCTTCTAAGGTTAAAGTATTTTGTATTCCGACTAACGAAGAATTAATTATTGCCCGTGATACAAAGAAAATAGTACAAAGCTTAAAAGGGGAGTAAATCGGGAATTAATAAAAAAAGGTACAAAAAATATTTTTTATTGACAAATGATGACTTGATAAGTATGATATTGAAATGTATTTCTGAAGAAAACAGTAATTTTTGTGGAAATATTTTTGAGCTCTTAATAGGTAAAGTATTCTAAACAGTAAAAAGGGAGAAATAAAAATGGCTAATCCAAAAAGAAGGCATTCAAAATCAAGGAGAGATAAGAGAAGGGCAAACTGGAAAATTTCTTTACCTGATTTATCTTTTTGTCCACAGTGTAAAGAACCTAAATTGCCTCATCATGTTTGTTTACATTGTGGTTTTTATAATGGTAAAGAGGTGATTAAAATAAAGGAAAAAAAGGAAAAAAAAGAGAAGGGCGAGAAGAAGCAAGTAAAGGAGAAGA
>JAGLYT010000323.1 GCA_023132075.1 bacterium | reverse complement strand
AAAAATAATTTTTATGCACTTGTTTATAAGGATAACATAATACAAAGCACTATTGGAAAAAAGAAATCAATAAGTTTTAAATATAACAAAGACGAATTTTTATGGGAGGGAAAATGGCCTGTTTTCTGGAATGCCGAGGAGGGGGAATATTTAGTTGAATTGTTTTTTCCACAGGAAATTCAAAAAATAAATAAAGGAAAAAATCCAAAATTAGAAACCAAATTTTTAATAAAAAGACGGAAGCCTTTTGATTTAAAACCGGGATTATGTGTGGTAACTTTTGAAAATCCTGCCCCTTTGAGAGGTAAAGTGTTTAAAGGTCCGGATGGAAAAGGAGGGAGTTGGAAGAAAATTTTTGACTGGGTAGAATTCGCAGGGGGAAATACTTTTTGGTATTTAGCCGGTCAAACGGCAAATTATAATCACGGGAAATTAACCGATGATTTTCCATGGATAAAAGATAACCTGGAGTTTTTACCTGAATTTGCTTCGTATGCTCATCAACGCGGGATTAAATTTGGTGCGTGGGTAGTTGCTTATTTGACTTTTGGTCAGGCACATAAAAAACTTAATTACGATTATGCCTGGGAGTATAGTGCCAAAAAGAATGTTTGTTTTCCCACCAGGTCTGTTTCTCTTCTGGATAAAAAAAGATTAAAAGATATTATCGAGTTCATTAGATACTTAAATGATATCCCGGAAGTCGATTATATTGGGATTGATTATATTCGTAATGCTCTTGGCGGGTATGAATTAGTGGATGATTTTGTTGCGGAAATGGAAGTAGATATTCCTATGCAATGGGAAGAGTTTACTAAGCAGGAAAGAATGGTTTGGTTAGCCAAAAAAAAGATTGCCCGTAAGGATTGGGTACTTATTGAGCAGTGGCAATGGTGGCGTGCCCGGCAAACGGCATTAATCATCTGTAAAATAAGAAAAGAGGTTAAACTGAAAAAGCCTTTATGGGCATATACTTTGAGTTGGGATAAAGGTTGGCAGCACGGGCAGGATCCGGTAATGTTTAATGATGCGGGAGTAGATATAGATGCAGTGATGCTTTATGAAGCGGATAATGAACAATACAAGGCTCTAATTAGTGATTGGCATGAATATATGGGAAAAAATCAGGCTAATGTTATTGGAGGAAATATTGTTGATTGGCCTCTACACCAGCGTACTGTTAATCCCGCAGGACCGGAGGAAATGTATAATCGGAGTATGATGGCCATAAATAAACTATATAAGGACGGAATAGGGAAGGGAGTGTTTATTCATTGTCTATCCCGCATTTTATGGGGGCGCCGCGGCCCTTATTCCCGTTATGAATGGATGTTAGCAGGGGGAGCACTTTTTTCAAGATTAAGGGAAAAGTGGGGGCTGTATTCTTTAAAATCAGAAATTTTAGTTTCTCCGGAAGTTGTTTTTAATCAGATTTTTAAAATTAAGGTAAAAGTGAGCAATTTGGGATCTGCGGAAATAAGTGATATTAAAATTACCGTTTTATCTCAAAAGGGCATAAAAGCCGCAGGAGAAAAGTGTAAAAAAATAAAGATAATTGATTCGGGGTATGAGGTTATTGTCCCTTTCAAAATCAAAATCAATCAGTTTTTCCTACGGCGGGATTGTCGCTATATGATAGTTACTCAGACAGAATGGATGGAAGGAGGGGAAAAACAAAAAAATATTGCTTTTCAATATATACAGGCAACAGGAGTTCCTGAAAAATTAGTGGAGCAGGCAGAGGAGTTAGATAAGCAGAAAG
>JAGLYT010000322.1 GCA_023132075.1 bacterium | reverse complement strand
AAATTAGGAGAAAATATTACCATTAAACGCTTTGCAAGATTTAAAATAGGGGAAGAATAATTTTTTAATACAGTCAATTATAAGAATACCGGGGAGAAATGAAATATAAATACAAAAGAATTCTTCTTAAGTTAAGCGGGGAATCTTTAGCGGGAAAAGGTAAATATGGTATAGATTCGTTTAAAGTGAATAGTATTGCAAAACAGATCAAAAAAATCAAGCGATTTCCCTTAGAAATGGGAATAGTAATAGGTGGGGGAAACATTTGGCGTGGGATGAGTGCTACGGCAAAGGGTTTTGATAGGGTTACTGCGGATTATATGGGAATGCTGGCTACCGTGATTAATGCACTTGCTTTACAAAATGCTTTGGAATTACAGGGTATAGATACACGATTACAAACGAATATAGAAATGCAAAAACTTGCAGAACCATATATTCTCCGGAGAGCTGTAAGGCATTTAGAAAAAGGGCGGTTGGTTATTTTTGCTGCAGGAACGGGAAATCCGTATTTTACGACAGATACTGCCGCTGTTTTAAAAGCTATTGAAATAAAAGCTGATATTATATTGAAAGCTACGAATGTCGATGGTGTTTATAACGAAGATCCCCGGATAAATCCTTCCGCAAAAAAAATCAAAAAAATAACTTATCTGGAAGCAATTAAAAAAAGACTTAAAGTTATGGATATTACCGCTTTTTCATTGTGTATGGAAAACAAGATGCCAATAATTGTTTTTAATTTGAATGGGAAAAATAATATTGAAAAAGTAATTTCAGGGGAAAAGGTAGGAACGATTGTTCAGTAGTTTTATATTTTTACCGTGAAAGGTGGTGAAAACATGGTGATTAAAGAAGTTTATCGGAAAGTAGAGGAAAAAACAAAAAAAAGTATTGAGGGTTTAATTCATGAATTTTCCGCTTTAAGAACCGGTCGGGCATCACAGTCATTAATTGAGCACATAAAAGTAGAATATTATGGCTCTTTAGTTCCTATTAATCAAGTTGCCAATGTTGCTGTTCCTGATGCCAGGACAATAGAAATAAAACCATGGGATAAATCTGTAATCAAGGAAATTGAAAAAGCTATACTGAAATCTGATTTAGGGGTTACGCCGCTTAATGACGGTAAAGTTATTCGTCTCGTAATACCCTCTTTAACCGAGGAGCGGAGAAAAGATTTGGTGAAAGTTGTAAAAAGAACGGGTGAGAAATATCATATATCGGCAAGAAATATTCGACGGGAAGAAATGGAAGTTTTGAAAAACGCCGAGAAAAGAAAACAAATTTCAGAAGATGATCTGTATCAGGGAGAGGAACATATTCAAAAAATGATAGACGAAAGTATTAAGAAAATAGATGAAATTGTTGCTCGTAAGGAAAAAGAAGTAATGGAAGTTTGAAAACTGTGGTAAAAAGTGTAAATGTTTAAAAAAACCGCTTTATCTAAAAATAAAAAAAGTAAGTTTTTTTGGATATTCGTAAAGAGTTGTGAAAGAATCACGGCAATTGTTATTCGGGAAATAAATTGGTGATTTTTTTGTTTTATTTTTACGAGAGCCATAAAATCTTAATGATTAAAGGATTTTAGATAAAGCGGTTTTTTTATTTCAATGAGACTTAGAGTTTTTATTTGAAAAAACTCTGTAGTCGAATTGATCCTTCGACGACTGAAAGGAGTCGGAGGGTATTATTTAGAAAAAATAGAGACTTGGAGTTTTTATTTGAAAAAACTCTGTAGTCGAATTGATCCTTCGACGACTGAAAG
>JAGLYT010000321.1 GCA_023132075.1 bacterium | reverse complement strand
TAGCAATAATGAAGGCAAACAATGCAGGACTTTCCATCAAAGGCTGTGTTTTAGCTTCCGATGCATTTTTTCCTTTCAGAGATGGAGTTGATGCGGCAGCACAGGCGGGGATAACCGCAATTATACAACCGGGAGGTTCTGTTCGGGATAATGAAGTGATTACTGCCTGTGATGAGCACAATATAGCAATGGTTTTTACAGGGATGAGACATTTTAAACATTAACAGAAGAGAGGATCTTTATATGAGACGTCCTTCATGGGATGAATATTTTATGGGAATAGCTCAGGATGTGGCTAAACGTTCTACCTGTTTACGGAGAAAAGTCGGATGTATCATTGTAAAAGACAAAAGAATTCTTTCTACCGGATACAACGGAGCAGTTACAGGATTGCCTCATTGTGTTCAGAGGGGTTGTTTAAGGGATAAAATGAACATTTCTCCGGGGGAAAGGCAGGAACTATGCTGGGGACTACATGCGGAGCAAAATGCATTGCTGTTTACTATTGCTTATGGAATAAGTCTTTCTAATGCGTTTTTGTATTGTACTCATCAACCCTGTATTCTTTGTGCCAAGATGATTATTCAGGCAGGGATAAAAAAAGTTGTATTTTGCGGAACTTATCCGGATAAATTAGCTCTGGATATTTTCAAAGAAGCAGATGTCGACTTGCAGCAATTAAAATTTTCTTTTGAAAAAACTAAAGTATAAATTTTTGCATGGAGAGAGTTAAATGGGTAGAATTATTGTAGCCGAACAGGTTAAATTAATGGTAGGAATGATTAGTAATCAAGATTATCTTTTTGAAGAAATTAAGTTGCGGTTAATTGAGGAATTTGGAGTAGTTGATTATGAAAGTGATTTATTGCCTTTTGACAAGACAAAATACTATGAAAAAGAAATGGGTAAAAATTTGAACAGAAAGTTTTTAAGTTTTAAAGAGCTTATGTTGCCGCACAAGCTTGTGCAAATTAAAATATTTACTAATCGAATCGAGAAAGAATTTATGGATGATGAAAAAAAACGACGAATAAATATAGATCCGGGATATATAAATGCGGGAAAACTTGTTTTAGCTACTACTAAGGACTGGCAGCATCGTCTTTATTTGGGAGAAGGGATATATGGCGAAGTAACTTTGCGTTTTAAAGGGGGGTCTTTTTCCGTTTGGGAATGGACTTATCCTGATTATCAGACAGCATCCTATATTGAAATATTTAATTTGATCCGTGAATTATATATGAGAAAAATAAGTAAGAAGTAGTGTTTTTTAGAAAGGGAATAAAAATGAATAAAAAATGGGCGGTAATTTTTTTGTTGGTTATTTTTGGGGCGGGATGTAAGGGATTTAAACCTCCTAAAAATGATGTTGCGGAAAAAAAGTCTTTATCCGTAAAAACAATTAATGAAGATGAATTAAAAAAATTCATTAGAAACTATCCGGTTATTCTTTGGAAAAGAAAGGAAATAAAAGAAAATAAGGAAATGAAATTGGAAGAAAAGCAAACTAAAATAAATAATTTTATTAAAGAATTGGGCTACACATCCGCTGATGAGTTTAACCGTATCTGGATGACTCTTTCTACTCTTCAGGGACAATTAAATTATAAAGAAGGATTGAAAAAAAGAATAACTTTTTCAAATATATAAAGAGAAGAAAAAGAGAAAATAGAAGAAGAGCTTAAAGTAATAAATGAGATAATTAAAGATGGTTTTGTAAGAGAAGATTTGCCGGTAATCGATATTAATTTAATAGAAAAATATTATCAGGAATTAA
>JAGLYT010000320.1 GCA_023132075.1 bacterium | reverse complement strand
TTGTCAAAGAAAAAATATTATCACCTTTTTAATCGAAATCATTGGAAATAAAAGAAAATTGTATTCAATTTTTCCTTTTTCATTTCAATACCTTTTTAAGACAGTTGTAAAATATTCTTTCGCCTTTTATAAAAAAAGGCTGACAAGAGGGAAAATCAGTGACTTCCCTTGACTTCCAGTGGCTTCCAGTGGCTTCGCCACTAGGCGAGCGCCACTAGGCGCGAGCGTCCCTAGACGAGAAGGCATCTGCCTGTTTAGTTATTCTAAACTAAACTTAAACCTTAAAAAAGGAAAATATGCCGTAGGATAAGATTAAATTTAGATGAGAACAATTTAGTTTTTCCTTGATTTTTAAAAACCTTTATGCTATATTTTATTCGATTTTATTAAAACCTTTATTTTAAAAGGGGAGAGAACGAATGGCAAAAATAATTCCTTTTAGAGGAATTCTGTATAACCAAAAAAAAATTAAGAAAATTTCACAGGTAGTTACACCGCCTTATGATGTTATTTCTCCTCAAGAACAAAAAAAGTATTACCGTAAACACAAAAACAATATTATTCGAATAATATTAGGGAAAAAGCTTCCCAACGATAATGCCACAACCCAAAACAAATACACACGGGCAAAAGAATATTATAACAACTGGTTAGAAAAAAATGTTTTAGTAAGGGACAAAAAACCTTCTATTTATGTTTATCAGGAGGAATATCTTTTTAAGGGGAAAAAAAAGAAACAAATTGGATTCATATCTTTAATTAAATTAGAGGATTTTAAGAAAAAAATTGTCATTCCTCATGAAAAAACATTGAGCCGTCCTAAGCAAGACAGATTAAAACTTCTTCAGACATGTAAAATAAACTCCTCCAGCATTTTCTCCCTTTACTCAGATTCTACAGGACAAATAAACAATATATTAGAAAACACCAGCCAATCACCCCCGGCCATTAGTCTGACAGGCGAAAACAAAATACAACATAAATTATGGAAAATAACCAATCCTGCAATTATAAACAACCTGTGCACAAAAATGAAAAACAAATCAATCTTTATTGCAGATGGACATCACCGTTATGAAACAGCTCTCAATTTTAGAAATAAAATGAAAACAAAACTGCCTTTTTGTGAAAAAAAAGGAACTTTTGATTATGTAATGATGTTTTTTTCTAATATGGAAAATACAAATCTGACAATTTTACCTACGCACAGACTAATTTCTTTTTTACCTAAAAAGATACTCACTAATTTTGAAAAAAACTTAGTCAATAATTTTCAAATACAACCATTTAAACAAAAAGAAACATTTTTTTCCCGATTGGAAGAAACCAAGAAAAACGATATTTGTGCCTTCGGAATGTATAAGGGCGACAAAAATACATACTATTTACTAACTTTGAAAAAGAATGAAATTTCCAACGCTCAGTCCTTTACTCATATCCTTCACGAACTTATTCTAAAAAAAATATTAAAACTCAGCACTAAAAAAGAATGCGAGAAAAAACTTTCTTACACAAGAGACGCGAATTTAGCCATAAAAATGGTCAATAAAAAAAATGCCCAAATTGCTTTCTTCCTCCCCACGCCTTCTATCGAAGAAATTAAAAATATCACTGTTACAGGAACCACTCTTCCACAAAAAACAACTTATTTTTATCCCAAATTACTCACCGGATTAGTTATTAATCAAATTCGTTTTTCTTAAAACAAATCACCTGCCTGCAAATAAGCTATGGGGAACCCTTCGACTCCCTGCGGTCTCTCAGGATCAATTCGACTACAGAGTTTTTCTCAGCT
>JAGLYT010000032.1 GCA_023132075.1 bacterium | reverse complement strand
TGGGAAATAATCTTCCCCGGGTTAATCCCCAACAAGCCGGAAAAACCATGCTGGCTGTCTCTAAAGCAATAAATAAAAAATTGGTTCAATCTTGCCATGATTGTTCTGAAGGGGGCATTGCCGTGGCTTGTGCGGAAATGGCTTTTTCCGGTGGTTTAGGTATGGAAATAAATCTAACCGAAGTTCCCTTCTCTGAAAAGAAAAAGGATGACAGCACTATTCTTTTTTCTGAATCAAACAGCCGCTTTGTCGTAGAAGTATCACCTGCCAAACAAAAAGAATTCGAAAAAACAATGAAAGATGTTGTAATAGCCCCAATAGGCAAAGTAACAGAGGAAAAACAATTCCTGGTTTATGGAATAAAAAATGATTTGATTATTTCCGCCGATATTGCTGACTTAAAAAAAGCATGGCAAAAACCGTTGATTTAATAGAACAATTGTAGGGGCGAACCCTTGTGTTCGCCCGAACAACTGATAAAAGGCAAAAAAAATGAAAAAAAAGAGAAGGAATGGCAGGCACATAAAGAATTGAGGTAAAAAAAAGGGAAAGAATACTTAAATAAAAAAGTATTAACTTATTATCTTAAGACCGTCCCCCAAATTTTGTATGCTGCTTTGGTTGGGATTTTAGGTGTATTTGCCATTTATGCCCTTCAATGGATCCAAAATTCAATTATTAGCCATAAAGGTGGAAACATGACAATATTTGTTCTGTTATTGAATGTAGTAGCTTTACTCGTTGTTGCTTACCAGACATATCTCACTCGTGAATCATTAAACATGGATAGAAAAGTGCGCCAATTAGAAGTCCTTCCAGATGCAAATCACATAATTAGTGTAATAGTTGTGATAAAAAGATGGAAAACAAAATGCGACGAACTCGCGCAATTACTTAAAGAAGCTATAAAGACAAAAGACATAAAATTAATTCATAAAATTTCAAAACAAGGGAAGAAATCACCAATGGGATTAGTTGAGAAAGGCATATATGAATTTGCACCAAAATGGCTTGTAAACATTTTGATGTCATCTGCACAACACTATTACAATAGTGTGTGCTTGATGAGTTCAATCTGGGATGAGAAAAAACAAGAGCCTAACAGTTTCATGTTAAATAAAAATTTGGTGGTACGCTGTAAAGAGTCGTCTCAGTATCTTTCTGAATTGTTAAATTACATTAAGGATATTATTCCTGAATCTTATTTGAAAACTCCAGCAAGTATCAATGATAAACGTTTTTTATCGGAATAGAATCCATGGCTAATATATAATGGGAAGTCAAGAGCATATCATCCCAATCGGGTAAAAACCCGCCAAAACAGAGTAATATAGCTTTGAAAAAAGACAAATAGGGGACAATTGTTCCTATTTGTTTGAATTTGAGGAAAATTAGCTTATGAATATTGCAGTATATAATAAAGGTAATGATCCTAAATTAAATAATTTAATTGCTTTTCTTCAAAATAAATGTAATTTTAAGTGTAAGTTTGAAAACGGAAATATAATTTTTGAAGAAAACATGCCAAATAAATATTTTGAGGAATTAAAAATAAGCGATGGTCAACAATCCCTGGATGATAAAATTTCAGAAGTTAAGCATTGGCTAATTAATTATCCTTTTGAATATAAGTCATGCCTTACTGAAAGTCAGTTAAAAAGTATCGGAAATAAAATAAAAAAAGCTGAAAATATCAAAAATAAACTTTATCATATTGGAAAATATCTATTTCTTTCATCAAATGAACAAATAGGCTTAATTTTAAAAAATTATGTTATCCCTGCTTATTCTAAAATATTCCCTAAAGGGAATATTTATTTTATGAAAGTAGAACCCATATTAAATCAAAGATTAGCTGCGAGTAGAACATTATTCGCATTAGATCAAATACCAGAGATTTATCAGAATGTAGGACACAGATTTAGAGGGATACAGACACTCAAGAATTTGAGTGAGTCTTCAAATATGTTGGGATATACAGGAATATTGAATCCGATAATGGGAATTTTTTCTCCTTATCTAATTGGGATAAGTAAGGAACGACTTGGGGGAGCGTTTATCTTTCTTTTCGATAAATTAGTTGATTGTAGGTCTATTTTTCCTAGTAGATTACAGGAGTTACTTAGAAAGGATGCAACTTATTTTTCTGAACATGTACCAGGAGAAAAAATATTAAATGATCCCGTAGAAAAAGTAAATTTTAATATCAACGATACAGAGAGTCTGTTATATGAATATGTTGAAGGTATGAATAACTTATTTGAATACTTTACAAATCCTATCAATTTTAGAAACCAGAACTCAGATATAATAGATACAGAAAAATGGTTTTTAAACTATTTGTCTCTAGAGAGAATAGCAAATGAAGTCCTACTTATTGAAACAGAACATTTAAACCAGTACATAAGGAAAACCAATTTATTTGGAGTAATTGACAAATTATCTGAGTTAATTCGATTTCACTCAAAAAAAACTACTTTTAATTCTTCAGATATTTTTAAGATATTATTCAAAAGTAAAGCAATAAATGAAATTAGTTCGATTTTAAGCAAATATAACCAGCCTTTTGGCAATTACTTTAGAAACAAATGTAAAAAGACTATAAAAGAAGTAAATAAATCGATTGAGAAAGGGATATTTATATCACAAAGAAAGAAGGGCAGTACGGTTTCATTTAAAGATAGAAAAGGAAAAGATATTAAGCTTGATATGGAAGATTTTATCCCGTCATTTATAAGAGAAGTTAGAAATACTTATCATGGGTATGCTATAAATAATACAAATATTTTAAAGATTCATGATGGGAATATTTCAAATAAAATTTCATTTCTTGCAATTTATATTTGGTTAGCAATGTTAAAGGATCCGGCCGGTATTTTTAAAGGAAAAATATTAGAGTAAAATAAAAAACAGGGAATTGACCCTGCTTTTATTAAAGATCAAGAATTAGTATTTGGAGGATAATATGGATAAATCTGACATTATTGTTATAGGTCTTACAGGTTCTCTTGGTAGTGGGTGCACTACTTTTGCAGAATTTTTTAATAATTTTCCCAAAGAAAAAAAGGCAAAAATAAACTTGATAGACTATCTTGAGGAAAATGGTTATTTTAATGGGAATGAAGGAGAAAAAAAAGGGAAAATAGATTTTGCAAACATAGAAAAAGAAATATATGATTTTTATAAATTAATAGAAGAGTTAGAGAATTATTTGCAAATTTCCGATGCAGAGATAAGAAAAAATAAACTTAAAATTATAAAAAATAGAATATTTCATTGTTTTGAAAAAAAAGAAGCAATAAGCCATTTTATGAAAAATAATAAATGCACTAAATTAAATTTAAATAAAGAAACTATAGAATATTTTAAACAATGTATTTTTTCTGAAGTAAAGGTATTATTGGAGCAAAGAGAAGCTTTAAATGCTTTAGATGATGAGACCAGTAAATTAGCGATGTTTGTTAATAAAGATAATAAACAACATCACTTTAGGACAATAACAGTATCTGATATTATTATTTTTAAAGTTTTATTCAACTATACCGATGATAATTTAAAGAAATTATTGGTTGAAATTCATAAAAACGATAAAAATGATAAAAAAAAGGTAGAAAATTTTTTTATTACAAAAGTAGAAACTATTATAAACTGTATAAATAATGAAATTAAGCAACAAGATTGTAAATATAAAACTCTTAAGGAGTGGTATGGAAAAATTTGTCAGCCACAAAAGGAAGAGATAGAGAGTATAAAAAAAATAACAAAATTTATTGTCAAAAAAATAAGAGAAATTAAAGGAGATTTGTATAAGTCATTAGGCCCGGGTAAATGTATAGAATTAATGCAAGATTTTGGTGATAATATTAGAAAGTGTGGTAATCCTTATGATTATCAAAAGACTTACGAAAATAAAAATGTAATTAATAAGAAATTGGTAAAAGAAAAGGAAGATACTAGATATGAATTAGTTAGAGATGTTAAAAATATAATTAGTTTACTTAGTAAAAAAGGAAACCACAAGGTGTTTTTGATAAATAGTTTAAGAAATCCCCATGAGATACTATACCTTAGAAAACAATTTATAAATTTCTATTTGGTATCAATTTTTGCTCCTGAAGAAATTAGATTAAACAGGTTGAAAGAAAAAAATGAAACAATCGAGGAAAAAATTTTTAAAAAAATGGATGAGAGAGATAGTGGTAAAGATGTAAAAGCAGTAGATTTGCTGTATAAACAAAACGTAACTTTATGTAACAGGTTAGCCGATATCTCAATAAATAATTATGTAGCAGAAGAAGAATTAGAAAAAAAATTTTCCGAAGAAGAAAGAAAAAAAAATAGGGAATATAGAGATGAAGATTTTAAAAGGAAAATTCTAAAATATTTTGCTCTTATAATAGATAAAGGTTGTACAAAACCTAACGATGATGAACACTTGATGAATCAGGCTTATGCTTTAGCAATGAAATCAAATTGTATAAGCAGACAGGTGGGAGCTGTAATTGTAGACAAAGAGGGCTATATAATCGGTGCTGGGTGGAATGATGTGGGAGAAGGACATTTGAGTTGTGGATTAATTGAAATAAAGGATTTAGAAGAAACTATATTCCAAAGATATGTAGAGTGTCTTTTAAAGAAGGAGACAGAGGAAAGTAATAGAAAGGAGATTAAAGAAGGAATCAAAGAATGGATAAGAAAAATTTATGGATTTAATGAAGACAAAAAGATTCCTGATGAACATTGTGTGTGTTTTAATGAATTGTTTTCTATAAAAAAATTTGAGAAAAAATGTAAAAAGGTGATGGGAAATAAGTTTCCATTCAAAGAGATTAATGAAATATACCAGAAAAAAATAGAGAATTGTCGGGCTCTTCACGCAGAAGAAAATGCTATTTTACAGAGTGCACGTAGAGGTGGGATGGGTTTAAAAGGAGCAAAAATTTATATTACTACTTATCCTTGTCCTTTATGTGCTCGGAAAATTCTACAAGTTGGGATGACAGAAATAATCTATGATGATCCATATCCTGCAGAGCTGTCCGAGATGTTTTTACAAGATGGACAAGAGAAAGTTGCATTGAGACATTTTGAGGGGGTTAAACCATTGGGATATTTTAAATTGTTTAAACCGGTTTATGATCAAAAAGAATGGCAAGAATTAGAACTCAATAACTTGCTAGAAAGATATGAGTATTAAAGGAGAACACAATGAGCATTAAAATGTGGATGGTGAGAGCAGGAAGAGCTGCATATTTAGTTGATGAATTTATTGAAAAAAAATGTGTGGCAATAGGATGGAATGAATTAGGGGATTTGGCAGAAATAGATGGAAAAGAAAAAATTAAAGAGCTATATCGTTCAGTTTATCCAGGGAAAAGTCAAGGAAAACAACAAATGTCGATTGGACAAATCTATAGATTTAGAAGTGAAATAAAAGTTGGGGACTCTGTGATTACATACAATCCTGAAAAAAGAATATACCATATTGGAGAGATAAAATCTGATTATAAATATAAGTCCAATCAGATAAAAGATTATAATCATATTCGAGAAGTATCATGGAAGGGAGAAGTCGAAAGAGACATCTTGTCTGTTTCTACAAAAAATACAATAGGTGCAATTATGACCTTGTTTTTACTAAATAACAATGCTACAAAAGAATTTTTAGAATTGTTAAAAGGGAATAAAATTAAAAAAGATGAAATATCACCAGAAGAGCCGGAAATTGCAGTGTTAAGAGATGATGTAATTGAACAGGGATATGAATTTATTAAAGATAAAATACTAACGCTTGATTGGGAAGAGATGCAAGAATTAGTTGCTGGAATATTAAGAGCAATGGGATATAAGACGAGAGTTTCTGCAAGAGGGGCAGATAGAGGGGTTGATGTTATTGCTTCTCCGGATGGATTGGGTTTAGAACAGCCAAGAATTAAAGTTGAAGTAAAACATAGAGCAGGAACTATAGGTTCTAATCAATTAAGAAGTTTTATTGGCGGACTAACTTCTAGTGATAGAGGATTATATGTATCAACTGGCGGTTTCAGTAAGGATGCAAGATATGAAGCAGAACGTTCAAATATCCCTATTACTTTAATAGATATAGATTCATTAACAGAATTGCTAATAGAAAATTATGATAAAGTCGATAACGATATAATGACTTTAATTCCGTTAAAAAAACTTTATTGGCCAGCATAAGGGGATAAAAAGAAATAGAGTTTTTATCTGTTTCCTTTATCTGTGATTAATACAAAGATTTTTATTGTATGAAAATGAAAGTAATATATAGGTATATTAATAAAATGAAAAAGAGGATAGCAGAGAAATTATTTGTTTTACTCCGTTGGATAAAAATAGAGTTGCTTAAAGGAATAAAACAGATTTTTCAGTTAATTATTAAAATGGATAAAATAATAAAAGAGATAAAAAATAAAAATGTGTTAAAAATAATTATTACTTTTATACTAATTTTGGGATTAATATTCATTAAGATAAATTTCATAAAACAGATATTATTTGTTTCATTTCTTTTGTGGATAGTCTTATTATTAATAATTTATATAAAAAGTGTAATAGATGTAATAATTGTTTTATTTTTTATAGTTTTTATTTTAATTTGTATAGACAAGTTACAAAAAGATTGTGTATTAATTGGCTTTTCTTCTCTTTCCGAGAGTTTTAAAAAGAATACAGGTTTTACAAATGAAGCGTTTACTAATCATATTAGAGATGAAATTTATAAAATTATTGAAAGCAATAAGAAAAACCTTGCAATGTTGGAAGGGGAACCAGTAGATGAAAAAAACCCTTCGGCTAATAGTTTCGAAATAGATAATAGGAAATCAGAACCAGATATAAATACTAAAATAATTACTGTAAATTTACCTAAAAAAATGGAAATCGATAATAAGAAATCAGAACTAGATATATATACTAAAATAATTACTGTAAATTTATCTAAAAAAATGGAAATCGATAATAAGAAATCAGAACCAGATATGTATATTAAACCAATGGGTTTATCTTTAAATGAAGTTGTGAATTATTTTAAAAAATGTGGTTATTTAAAAAATATATTTGGATATAAATTTCATAATGTGGACGGAGATATTATTGATATTGAAAATAACTGGAATGTCACCGTTCGTATAGATAATGAAAAATATTTCAATATAAACTATAAAGGTAAAGAAACTTTTTTTGATTGTGCGGAATTTATATTTAAAAATATTTATCAGGAAGATATTGCTAAATCTTATTATGAGATGGGTCTAATTTCTGTCAACCATAAAAAAATTGAAGAAGCAATAAAGCGATATGAATTAGCAATAAAACATAAACCTGATTATGCCGAAGCGCATAATGATTTGGGTGGTATTTATTATAATAACGATAAACTAACAAAGGCCATAGAAGAATTTAAATTAGCGATACAATATAAGCGCGATCTTGCTAGTGCTTATTATAATTTAGGACTTCTTTATGATTATAAACAAAATAAGACAGAAGAAGCGATAAAGGAATATAAGTTAGCAATAAAATATAAACCCAATTTTGTTATAGCCCATAATAATTTAGGTGTTATATATTACAAACAGGGTAAATTAGAAGAAGCGATAAAAGAATTTAAATTAGCAATAAAATATAAACCTGATTTTGCTAAAGCTCATAATAATTTGGGGGCGTCATATGGTGAGCAGAATAAACCAGTGGAAGCGATAAAAGAATTTAAATTAGCTATAAAACATAAATCTGATTTTGTTAAAGCTCATAATAATTTGGCTACAACCTATAATAACTTAGGGATCAAATATGATGCTCAGGATAAATTAGAAAAAGCGATAAAGGAGTATAAGCTAGCTATAAAATATAAACCTGATTTTGCTGAAGCTTACTATAATTTGGGAGTAGCATATAAAAAACAGGTAAAGAACAAAGAATCTATTCAATCATTTGAAAAAGGGCTAGAATCTTGGGAAGGAAATGAAGCAAAAAAAAATGAAATAAAAGATATCATAAAAAGTTTAAAAGAGAGTGAAGAGAATAATAAAAAGGGATTAAACCTTGATTGGAAAATTAAAGAAAAGGACAATGTTGGGGACATTGCATACTAACCTGACTAATTGTAGATAGAAATAGATTATCTTAGTTTAAATTGAAAGCAAGTTCGAGTGGGATAAGCAAATTATACAGAAGAGGGGAAGAAGTAACTAAAAACGAACCAGAAGTAACATAAATAATAATTAGTTCCTAAGGGACGCAATGTCCCCTAAAATCTAAAATGGCTTGATGGTGAACTTCAAAAATAACGGTTTGTTCCAATGCGGGTTTGGAATGGGTTTTAACCCGGGGGAGATTAAATAAGCAGAGGCTCCCTTTTATACGGAAAGGATAAACGGATGAATCAACAAATTAATAAAGTAATCGCTAATTCAAAAAACATTTTGGTAATTATTTTCGCGGTAACATTTTTTGGGGTCGGGATTTTAACTTGGCAGGATTGTGTAGTATGGGGAGACAAAGTTAAGGAAACAAAAGAAATATCTAAAGATAAAATCATTGATTGGAAAACTTATTCTAATCCAGAGGTAAATTTCACTTTTAAGTACCCCCCTGATTGGGAAATTAAAGAAGAAAATCAATACAAAAATGCTGCTTGGCAAATGGATGCGAAAAGTAAAGGTATACACTATCTTTTCCTTAATAGAATAGATGATCCAAGACCGGCAAAAAGGGGTGAAAAAGATAAATTTGGAATAGCAATAAATTTACCCCAGTGTGCAGGGGTTCAATGTGATTACAATCTTGCGGGTAGTAATTGGATTTGTCTTTTTGATAAAAATCTGGAAGCAGTAAAAGTTTATGATGGTATCAGGAAATCTTTCCAACAAATTAAAGATGTAACTGTCAATTGGAAAACTTATAGAAATAAAGAGTTTGGGTTTGAAATAAAGTATCCTGGAAATTTTTTGGTTAAGGAAGTTAAAGTAGATAGTAACCGGAAAAGTGAATTTATTATCGAGGTCGTTGAAAAGAAATGGAAAAAAACACCTATTCATTCTCCGGCTTTTTATCTTTCTATTATTAAAACAGATCTCTCTTTCATAAATTGGCTGGATGAAGTCTACGACCCAATTTCAGAAACAAAAATTAAGTATCCTAAAGATCCTCCTCATGGCTATTCCGATGTGAAACATAGTCGGATAAATAATATGCCGGTTTTGCAGTTTAAGATATGGGCCGCAAGCGGAAATAATGATAGTACCCTTATAAAGAAGGAACCGAATTTTTTATATAAACTTGATGCACACCATACCAGCAATGGAGTTTTTCCTGAAGATATTTATAATCGAATGCTTTCTACTTTTAGGTTTTTTGAAAAGTCGACCGATACTTATGAAAAGCCGGTAAATGCCTTTAATGCTTCTAAACAATGTTTCATATGGGAATTTGCAGGGGATAAAAGGGAATATAATCAAAATGCAAAATTAGAACCGGTTGATTCTTCGGTGAAATTTACTTTTCTTAGGAAGGGCAGTCAATTATTTTTATGTCTTACTTCCACAAAGGTGTACCATAGTGTAACTTATAATTTTACAGCATCACTAAAAGCTGCTAAGGACAGCATAAATGTTAAGTTATTAGGAATAGATGGTTCTAAGGCTATATTTAGAGCTTTAGGCCGGGCTCGTTCAGAAATACCATTACCGGAGTTAAACGATGTTTTCGAGTTGAATTTTGAATATGGTTCTAAAAAAGACAGTTACAAAATAGAATTAATTAATGACCAGTATAAATATACTCCTTTAAAAGGTATATTTACTGAGATTAACGATTGTATTGATGAAAAGATTACAGATGGAACAGCAAAGATTCAACGAATATAAAATATAAAGTGAAGTATACGATAACAAAGATTAGCTGGGCGTCAGGTCTTCGCTGGTTCTTTTCAAATTAGGCTTGCATTGACAAGAATAAATAGCGTGGAATCACGGTTAGTAGCGGATCCGGAAACGAACCAAAAATTTACCATCAAAAGATATAAAAGTGAAAAGGAATATTTTAAAGATGGCACATGGCAGCACAAAAAGATAATTTTATTTCCGGACAATAAAGAGTTTAAAGATATAATATTAGAAAATGTATCGGATGATGATTTTAGAATAGTTGCAGAATTTGTATGTGTTGTT
>JAGLYT010000319.1 GCA_023132075.1 bacterium | reverse complement strand
AAAATTTGCTATATCGTTCAAAACATATTTCACTTTCATTTTTTTTGTTTTGAATTTAGGGTTTTGAATTTGCCTGTCCTCCAGTCTGTAAGGAGGGTTTAGTATTTCGGATTTTGGATTTAGTATTTGTTTTTTGTCCTTGTCCTTGTCTATGGATTATCGACTGCTGGAGCGGAGCGAAAGTCCGCCAATCTTTAAGGCGGATGCCTGTCTTTATCTGTCGACTATGGACTATTTAGTTTTTTGTGAGGAGTTCTATGAAAACTGTTTATCTTTCCCTGGGTTCGAATTTGGGTAATAGATTAGAAAATATCAAAAGAGCGGTAGATTTGCTTAAAACAAAAAAAATAAAAATTGTAAAGGAATCTTCGGTTTATGAAACCGAGCCTCTGGAATATAAAAATAATTTAAAAAATAAAGCAAAAAAAGTATCGACGAAGAAATGGTTTTTGAATAGTGTGATAAAAATAAAAACAGTTTTGTCAGCGAGGGATTTATTAAGTACCTGTCAGAAAATCGAAAAAGAATTAGGACGAAAAAAAACATTAAAATGGGGTTCGAGAATAATTGATATAGATATATTATTCTACGGAAACGAAATTATAAAAGAAAAAAAAATGGTTGTTCCTCATTCCCAGGCATATAAGAGAGGATTTGTTTTGTTTCCTTTGGCGGAAGTTAGTTCAGGGTTTGTCCATCCGGTGTTAAAGAAGAGAGTAAGTACTCTATTGGAAAGATTGGAAGATAATCTAAAAATATATAAAGTATAACGGGATGAAAAAAATGAAAAAAATTACTGTGGTTAAATTAGGGGAAATGAAAAAACATAAAGAAAGAATTACCATGCTTACCTGTTATAATTACTGGATGGCTAAAATATTAAACGAGGCAGAAATAGAAGTGCTTTTGGTAGGGGATTCCCTGGGGATGGTAGTGCTTGGTTATGAAAATACCCTTCCGGTAAAGGTAGAGGATATTTTATATCATACCAAAGCAGTTAAAAAAGGCAATTTGAGTGCGCTTTTAGTGGCGGATATGCCTTTTATGTCTTATCAGCTAGGAGAAAAAGAAGCTTTGCTCAATTGCAGCCGGATGCTTAAGGAAGGTGGAGCGGAAGCAGTGAAAATAGAGGGTGGGGCAGTAGTAGCAAAAACGGTTAAATGTCTGGTAGAGGCCAATATCCCGGTAATGGGGCATATAGGGCTCACCCCCCAGGCAGTACATAAAATGGGGGGATATAGGGTGCAGGGAAGGGGAAAGGAAGAGGCGGAAAGGTTGATTGTAGATGCTCAGGTGTTAGAAGAAGCAGGAGTTTTTTCTTTAGTGCTGGAAGGTATACCGGAAAAATTATCCCGGGAAATTACTAAAAAAATCAGTGTTCCCACTATAGGTATCGGAGCAGGAAAGTATTGTGACGGGCAGGTTTTAGTATCAGAGGATCTCTTGGGACTTACCGGAAAAGTTACTCCGAAGTTTGTTAAACAATATGTCCGTCTGGATAAAGAAATAAAAAAGGCAGTAGATAGATTTAAAAAAGAAGTAAAAGAAGTTAATATTCCTATTCCTTTAACTCTTGATTTAGGACATAAAACACCAAGGCACGAAGTATTAGTATATAATTAATAAATAATCAAATGATAATTCTTAAATAGTTTAATTTGCTAAGTTATGTATGAAAAGAGGATTTGTTATCTTAATCTTAATTATAATACTAGTTATTTTAGGAATTGTAGTATGGTTTGTTTATAAAAGCCAGGAAAATAATATATCAAATTCATGCACAGAGCTTGGGTGTGAAAGTAATGACATTTATGT
>JAGLYT010000318.1 GCA_023132075.1 bacterium | reverse complement strand
GAATCTCATAACCTCCTTTTTTCAAGAGAAACTCCGCCAAGTAGGATCCGTCCTGTCCTGTTATTCCGGTAATTAAAACTTTCTTCATTGTTTTCCCTCCTTTTTAAACTCTTTATATTTTTCTTCAATAAACATCTTTATTTCCTTTTTAAATATTTCCTTATCAAACCTAAGTGCATTTTCTCTCATTTTTTCAGAATTAAAATTATCTTTTATTTCTTCAAATTTTTCTACTGCTTTAATTAATGATTCTGTAGTTTGTTTTTTAAAAAACATACCTGTTGCCCCTTCAATTATAGTTTCTAATGCCCCTCCCTGTCCATATGCAATCACCGGCCTACCGCAAGCCTGCGACTCAACAGGTGTAATACCAAAATCCTCTTCTCCGGGAAAGATAAAAGCTTTACACCGACAATAATAACCCCTGACTTCCTCATCAGTTTTCCAACCTAAAAACTCAATATTAGATTTAGCCCTTTTTTTCAACTGCTTTTCTTTCTGCCCTGTTCCGATGATTTTTAGAGAGTAACCTAAAACATTAAATGCTTCAACAGCCAAATCTATCCGCTTATAAGGAGCAAATGCAGAAACAATAAGATAAAAATTGCCGGATTCATTGCTGATACTTAATTGTGCAATATCAACAGGAGGATAGATAACTATTGCATCACGCTGATAATGCCTTTTAATTCTTTCCTTCACATTTTCAGAAATACCAATGAAATAGTCCACCCGGGAAACCGTAGCAACATCCCATTTTCTTAAATAAGTGCGAAAAACAGACATTGCCGCTCTAACAAAAATATTAGCCCTTCCCCTTCCAAAATACTCCTCATACATATCCCAGATATAACGCATAGGAGTGTAGCAATAACAAATATGCAAACTATCTTTTTTTACTCTAACCCCCTTAGCTACACAATGGCTTGAAGAAATAACTAAATCATAATTATTCAAATCAAATCGCTCAATAGCTTTAGGCATCAGCGGTAAATAATAACGGTATTTTTTTTTCACACCGGGTAATTTTTGGATAAACGAAGTGAAAATTTTATGACTTTCAATCACTGATGAAACACTTCCCTTTTTATGTACCAGGGTATAAATATCCGCCTCAGGAAAAATCTCACAAAGGGCTTCTAATGCTTTTTCCCCTCCACGCATTCCGGTAAGCCAATCATGTACCAAAGCAATTTTCATTATTTTATCCTTTAAACAATTTTTAAAATATTTTTTAGCCGCAACTTAAATAATTTAGGAAAAAACTTAAATAATTCTTTAGCTGCCTTAAAAATAACCCTTAAATTTGCTCCTGTTGATTTACCTCCAAAACGAGGAAAATGGTCCACTCCTATTTCCTTAATCCGATAACCTTTGCTTTTAATCTTAACCAAAATCTCTGCACTGGCTAAAGCACCCCGCGCCTCAATCTCTATATCATCAATAACCTTTTTTTGAAATAATTTAAAACCACAGTCAACGTCCCTTACTTTTAATCCAAAAAACAACCTGATTACCACTCCATAAATTTTAGCATTCACCAAACGATGAAAAGCATCTCTTCTCTTCCTGCGATATCCGATAACCACCTCTGCATCATTAATTAAAGGCAACATTTTCTTTATTTGGCTAAAATCAAATTGTCCGTCAGCATCAGTAAAACAAATTAAATCATACCGGGCATTTTTTAACCCTGTCCTTAAAACTGCTCCATATCCCCTGTTCCGTGGATGTTGAATTAATTTAATTCTTTTTTCTTCCTTAATCAAGCTTTTTACTATTTTTTCTGTTTGGTCACTGCTTCCATCATCAACAACAATTATTTCAAAATC
>JAGLYT010000317.1 GCA_023132075.1 bacterium | reverse complement strand
ACTCTGTAGTCGAATTAATCCTGAGCGACTGTAAGGAGTCGAAGGGTCGTGGGTTTAATTATCCCGTATCTTGTCGCTCAAAAATTATGTGGGATAAATCTTTTATTCCCCGCAGTTTGCTGTGGGGTAGTTCATTTTTTAAAAATTGATTTTGAATTTAATACTTTTCTTAAAAATTGACCGGTAAAAGATTGTTTTTCTTTTATTATTTTTTCGGGAGGGCCCTGGCTAATTATATATCCTCCTTTTTCTCCTCCTTCAGGACCTAAATCAATAATATAATCAGCTGTTTTTATTACTTCTAGGTTGTGTTCTATAACTAAGACTGTATTTCCTGAATTTACCAGCCGGTGAAGAACATGTAGTAATTTTTCTATATCGGTAAAATGCAAACCGGTGGTAGGTTCGTCAAGAATGTAAAATGTTTTCCCTGTACTACGCCGGGATAATTGTTCGGCAAGTTTTATTCTTTGTGCTTCTCCGCCTGATAGTGTAGTAGAAGATTGGCCTAATTTTATATAACCTAAACCTACATCGTAAAGGGTTTGAAGAAGTTTTTTAATCTGAGGAATATTACGAAAAAAGTCTAAAGCTTCTTTAACGCTCATTTCTAATACTTCACTAATGTTTTTCCCTTTGTATTTAATACGCAGGGTTTCTTCGTTAAAACGTTGCCCGTTACATTCATCGCATTTTACGTAAACGTTAGGTAAAAATTGCATTTCAATTTTTATTACCCCATCTCCCTGACAGGATGAACATCTTCCTCCTTTAACATTGAAACTAAATCTTCCGGGCATATATCCGCGCATTTTTGCCAAAGGAACCTGACTGAATAAGGTTCTGATAGGAGTAAAAAGGCCGGTATAAGTTGCGGGATTGGAGCGAGGGGTTCTTCCTATGGGTGATTGGTCAACTACAATTACTTTATCAATATTTTCGGTTCCTATAATTTCTTTGAATTTTCCCGGTTTTTCTTTGGATTTGTAAATTTTTTGTGCCAAAGCTTTATAAATTATTTCTTGCACTAAAGTGCTTTTGCCGGATCCGGAAACACCGGTGATGCAGGTAAAAACCCCTAAGGGGATTTTTACATCTATATTTTTTAGATTAAATTGACTTGCTTTTTTTATTTCGAGCAAATTTTTATTTTTAATTGAACGTCTTTCAATGGGGATGGGTATTTTTAGTTTTCCGGTGAGATATTGTCCTGTGGATGATTTTTCACAATTTAATATTTTTTTAAGAGGGCCGGCACAGATTATTTCTCCGCCGTTTGTTCCGGCTTGAGGGCCCAAATCTACTATATAATCTGCATGCCGAATTGTTTCTTCATCGTGTTCGACAATAATCAGAGTATTTCCCATATTTTTTAATTTTTCTAAAGTTTTTAAAAGTCGCCTGTTGTCTCTCTGGTGTAGTCCGATAGAAGGTTCATCTAAAACATAAAGTACTCCGACGAGATTTGAGCCGATAGATGTGGCTAAATGAATTCTTTGTGCTTCACCTCCGGACAAGGTGTAAGTTTGACGGTTTAAGGTTATATAATCCAGACCTACGTTGGATAAAAAAGAAAGTCGGGATTTAATTTCCTTTAAAATTTGGTGAGAAATTGTTTTTTCTTTTTGATTTAAACCGAGTTGTTGAAAGAAAGTAGTTGATTCTTTAACCGATAGACTTGAAACTTCAAGAATAGATTTATTACCGATGGTGATGGCAAGTGATTCTTTGCGCAATCTGGAACCATGGCATGTAGGACAGGGATGAGAACGAATGTATTTATTATAGATTTCTTCTCTAACATAATTTGATTCTGTTTGACGGTATCGCCGTTTTAAATTGGTAATTACTCC
>JAGLYT010000316.1 GCA_023132075.1 bacterium | reverse complement strand
GTTATGAGCCCGACGAGCTACCAGACTGCTCTACCCCGCGATATTATAATACTTAAAAATAACTATTCTTTATTACTTTTCCTGTCATGCCGGGAGCCGGGGTCGAACCGGCACGAACTTATTCAGCTCGAGGGATTTTAAGTCCCTTGCGTCTCCCTATTCCGCCATCCCGGCTAAATACTTCTTACACATTCTGTTCATTATATTTATTTTCAAACTAAAGTCAAGAAAAAACCATCAATTATTTTCTTTTTTACCCTGTTCATTTCCATTTTCATTACTTTTCCCTTTTTTAGTTCTGGCAATAACCAAGGATTTTAAAACCCTTTTCTGCACATTATAATCAGAATCTTCCAATAAAGTTAGTAATATCTTGGTCGCTTCCTGCCCGCCAATTTCACCTAACGCCCAGGCAGCACTAGCTCGCATCCAGGGATCTTTAGTTTGAGACATCTCTTTCAAACTCTTCAACGCTAATTCTTTATTATGAGGATACAAGGCTTTTGCAGCATTACCCCTCACCCGATTATTTTTGTCCTTTAAAAAGGGAATTAATAATTTTTCAACTATAGTGTTATCTTTCTCAATTTTTAATTCTTCACCTAAAACTTCCACACCACGTGCTCTAATATACGGATTACCATCCGCAATCATTTCTTTAATCGTAAAAGATTGTTTAGTGGCTAATCTTGCACTGGCTTCACTAACTAACATATTTTCTTCTTGTATCATCCGAAGCATCTGTTCTTGTTGTTTTTTATAAAATTCCTCTTTGGAATGCAAATTTACGCGCAACTTTCTCCACTCTTCTATCATAATCTGCTCTCTTTTCTTATTGCCACCCGAAAGAAAAAGAATAAGAAATATTCCTCCCACAAATAAAGCACCTATAACAATACCACCGTTAATAATCATCAACTTCTGCAGATTTTTAACAAACGCCATAATCATTTTATCAGAAGTATTTTGGAAGTGAACAGCAAAAACCGGCAGAGTTATTTTATCTTCTATTGACCAAGACAGGTGTTGTATCTCTTCATTTTGAGGTTGTAATTCACCAATTTTTTTAAAAAACATTAAAGCTTTTAAATCATTCCCTTCATTTAAGCATTTATCACCTGACTCTTTTAAAATCTGAACCAATAAGGTTTTTGTCTTTTTATCCTTTTTATCAAGAACAAACGCTTTCTCAAGAAGAATAATAGCTTCTTCAATATTGCCTTTGCTATATAACCCTTCCGCTTTTTTAAAAAGGGTTTCTATTTTTCCGGCCGCATTCAAAAAATTAACCATTAAAAATAAACTCATAATAAAAAAAACAAAAACCCTAAAGACTAATTTCATTCCCCCTCCTATATAACCAGTTTAATTTCCTTAATAATTTAATCCTTTAATAAACATTATATACGAAGACAAGCGTAGTTTCAAGATAATTCTTTGAATCATTACAATTTAATATCTTTATCCCAACAGAAAATAAACAAAATTACATAAACATTAAATTAACCTAAAAATCCGGGAGTGGAAGGACTCGAACCTTCAGGGCCGGTTTTGGAGACCGGTCGTTTAGCCAATTAACGGACACTCCCCACATACAAAGAAAGAACATACTATTTTATTTTGTTTCTTTATGCAATATATGCTCTCTACATGACCGGCAATATTTCTTTACCTCTATTTTCCCGGGACTTCGTTTTTTGTTTTTTTTAATAGAGTAATTTCGTCTTTTACATTTACCACAAACAAGTGCTACTGTTACTATTTCTTTCTTTTTAGCCATATAACCCACCTGAATAATTTATTTTATAACTTCACTTACTACACCGGCTCCTACTGTATGTCCACCTTCCCGAATAGCAAACCTTAATTCTTTTTCCATTGCTATCGGAGTAATTAATTCCACTT
>JAGLYT010000315.1 GCA_023132075.1 bacterium | reverse complement strand
CACAGAGGCACAAAGTTAAAAGACAGTCCATAGTAGGGGCGACCTTGGTCGCCCGAAAGGCTCAAAGGGTGGCTCCTACGCGAAAAATTTGCTATACCGCTCGAAACACATTTTACCTTTATTATTTATGATCAGTTGTGTTAGATCGTTAATTTTGAATTTATTTTTTAGTTTCGTAGTTGTTCATGAACTTGTAGTGAGTGTAATTGAAGTATGGAGCTGTTTTTTCGTATTTATTTTTTGTTTTTATCTTTGTCTTTGTCGATGGACTATCGACTGCTGGAGCGGAGCGGAAGTCCACCAGTCAGTAAGGCGGATGGACTATGGACTGTTCTTTATTCTTCAACTTATAACTCATAACTAGTAACTAATAACTGTAGTTTCTGGAGGATATTCTATATGTGTGGGATATGCGGAATTTTTGAATTTAATTCACAAAGGACTGTAGATAAAGAGTTTCTTCGTAGAATGTGTACAGTTATGAATTATCGCGGTCCGGACGAAGAGGGGATACATCTGGGATGGCCTATGGCTAATGGCGGATATCGGATAGGATTAGGACACAGAAGACTTTCTATAATTGATTTAAAAAGCGGAAAACAGCCAATTCATAATGAAGACAGGAAAATCTGGATTACCTTTAACGGTGAAATATATAATTTCAAAAGTTTACGGGATAAATTAGAAAAAAAAGGGCATTGTTTTTATACGCATACGGATACAGAAGTAATTGTTCATTTATATGAGGAATATGGTGTTAAATGTGTTGATTACTTGCGGGGGATGTTTGCTTTTGCCATTTGGGATGAGGGGACAAAACAGTTATTTTTAGCCCGGGACCGGTTGGGTAAAAAACCGCTTGTTTATACTGTAATAGATGATAAGTTAATTTTTGCTTCGGAAATAAAATCTCTTCTGGAATATAATCAAATTGAAAGGCAGATAGATCCGCAAGCAGTTGACTTATATTTGACTTACCAGTATGTTCCCAGCCCCCTGACCATATTCAAAGATATTAAAAAATTGCCTCCGGCAAGCATGTTAATTTATAATGCCGCCGGGGAGGAGAAAGTTTCAAAATACTGGGATATTGATTATCGGCAAAAGTTGGATATTAGCAATTCAAAATTTAAAATGAAGGAGATATATAACCATATAAATAGACGATTGGAAGAGGCAGTGAATTTAAGAATGATCAGTGATGTTCCTCTGGGTGCTTTTCTTTCCGGTGGGATTGATTCTTCGGCAGTGGTGGGGATGATGAGCAAATTTAGTTCCAAACCGGTTAAAACCTTTAGTATCGGGTTTGAGGAGGAAGATTTTAGTGAATTGGAGCATGCCCGGACGGTGGCTGATCTTTTTCATACCCAGCACCACGAATTCATTGTTAAAGCAAAAATGTTGGATATTTTACCGAGGATTGTTTGGCATTATAACGAGCCTTTTGCGGATTCTTCTTGTATTCCATCTTATTATGTAGCCGAAGAAACCGGTAAATTTGTAAAAGTAGCTTTGAACGGAGATGGGGGGGATGAGAGTTTTGGCGGCTATGATAGGTATCGGGCTAATAAGATGGCATTGTTTTTTCAGAAAGTTCCTTTAGGATTGCGAAAAACAATGTGGAAATATCTGGTTAAACATTTTCCGGAATCAGTAGGAAAAAAGTCTTACTTAAAACAGATGAAACGTTTTGTCCAATCCGCAGATAAACCGATGCCGTTACCCAATATTGAGTGGCATTCTGTTTTTAATAGTACTCAAAAAAGAGCTCTTTATACGGACGAAATGGAGAGAAAAGTAATCGATTTGGATGCGAATGAATATTTGCTTCGGATTTATAATAATGCCCATGCTTTTGATTTTTTGGACAAGATTTTTTACACTGATATTAAGAGTTATCTTCCGGAAAATTTGTTGGTTAAAATGGATATTGCTAC
>JAGLYT010000314.1 GCA_023132075.1 bacterium | reverse complement strand
TAAGATTGACACAAAGGGTAATTAAAGGTATTGTCAAAGGGTGTATGCTTGCTGACTGCATACTCCTTGGCGGTGAAACCGCAGAAATGCCCCAATGTTACAAATCGGGAGAATACGATTTAGCCGGATTTTCAGTAGGTGTTGTGGAAAAAAATAAGATTATTAACGGAAGCAGGATAAAACCGGGTGATTTAATTGTTGGACTTGAATCTTCCGGATTACATAGTAATGGGTTTTCGCTGGTGCAAAAGGTTTTTTCCCGAAAAGAGCTGAAAAAATTGAGTAATGAATTATTAAAACCAACTAAACTTTATGTAAAAACCTTGCTTCCTTTTATCAATCCCGGTCATTCTCCATCGATTATTAAAGGACTGGTACATATTACGGGGGGAGGATTAGTTGATAATTTACCCCGCATTCTTCCTTTAAATTGCCAGGCGGTAATTTACAAGGATGAGTGGGAAGTTCCTGATATTTTTTGTTCTATTCGTGAAAAAGGCAAAGTATCGGAAGGGGAGATGTTTCGCGTTTTTAATATGGGCATTGGCATGGTATTAATTATTCCACAAAAACACGGTGATTTAATATTAAAAAACATAAAAAAATCTCATTTAATCGGAAAAATTGTTGCCGGCAGAAGGGGTGTAAGGTTAAAATGAATAAACTTAAAATAGGTGTTCTTGTTTCCGGTGGGGGAACTAATCTTCAGGCAATTATCGATGCTTGTCGAGAAGGCAATATTCCGGGAGAAATAGCGGTTGTGATTAGTAATCGTAAAGAGGCGTATGCCCTGGAAAGAGCGAAAAAAAATAAAATTGAGGCTTTATATATTGATCGAAAAGCTTTTATTTCTAATCGGGATTATGCTCAACGATTGGCTGAAGAAATGGATAAACGGGGGGTAGAATTGGTTTGTCTGGCCGGATTTTTGCTGCTAATTGACCCTTTTCTTATTGTCAAATATAAGAATAAAATAATGAATATTCACCCAGCTTTACTTCCTGCTTTCGGAGGGAAAGGGATGTATGGAAAGAATGTTCACCGGGCAGTTCTTGAATATGGTTGTAAAGTTAGCGGGGTTACGGTACATTTTATTAATGAAAAATATGATCGGGGAGCAATCATTTTACAAAAGACGGTAAATGTTTTGGATAATGACACTGTTGATAGTTTGTCATCCCGAATATTAGCAGAAGAACATAAAATTTATGTTCAGGCAATACGGCTTTTTGCGGAGAAAAAGCTGGATATAAAAGGAAGAAAAGTGAGGATTATTGATAAATGAATAAAAAAACTGTTGTATTTGTCTTTTTTTTTGTTTTTAGTATTTTCTTTTTAGAGAATTATTCATTAGCTAATGATAATTTGCCCATTTATTTTTTTCAAAGAGGAAGAATTCATAAGATAAACCTGGATGGAATAGGGGAGAAATGTTTAAGCACCAAAGAAACTTCAAAATTCCAATGGTCACCTAATGGAGAGAATATATGTTTTATGACCACTACAGAGTTGTTTTTATTGGATAAAGACAACAAGGAAAAGTTACTAACAAGTTTTCCACAAATGCCTATAATTGTTAATAAGTTTGAGTGGTCACCGGATAACAGGAAGATAATATATGGCATATATAAAAAAAATGCTTGTTCTATATGGGTTTTAGATGTTTCCAGTTTAAAAACCAGGAAAATTGTTTCGGTAAAAGGACCTGCTTTTCAGATTCCTTTCTATTGGTCAAAAAGTGGAAAAAGTCTTTATTTTACTGATTTTGATTTAACCGGTGGCAGGCAATTAATTAAGCATTATCGCTATTCATTGCAGAAAAAAAAGAAATATCTTTTAGGTGTAGAAGCGTGGCCGAATAATAATTTGGTAGAATATGTGGGCAGAAAGAATTTTCATTTTAATCAAGGTATTGAGAGTTCTTTTGAGTGGAAAAAGGATG
>JAGLYT010000313.1 GCA_023132075.1 bacterium | reverse complement strand
TAAGAGTAATTTCTATTTTTTTATCCAGTAATTTTTTCTTTAGATATCCAATCTGAATTTTTACAATTTGCTTGAGATGTTCCGGAGTAAGATTATGGAAGATAATTATTTCATCAATTCGGTTAAGAAATTCCGGACGAAAATGACTGCGTAGGGCTTCCATTACCCGGTTGCGCATTTCTTTCTCGTTTGTCCCACCCAGTTCCTGAATTAAATTACTGCCGATGTTAGAGGTCATAATAATTACCGTATTTTTAAAATCTACTGTTCTTCCCTGGCTGTCGGTCAGGCGGCCGTCATCTAAAATTTGTAGGAGCACATTAAAAACTTCCGGATGTGCTTTTTCAATTTCGTCGAAAAGAATTACCGAGTAGGGCCTTCTTCTGACTTGTTCGGTTAGATATCCTCCTTCCTCATAGCCTACATAGCCGGGAGGAGCTCCAAGAAGCCGGGAAACGGAAAATTTTTCCATAAATTCAGACATATCTATACGCACCATAGCTTTTTCATCATCAAATAAAAACTGAGCTAATGCCCGGACTAATTCTGTTTTTCCTACTCCGGTAGGACCCATAAAGATGAATGAACCTATAGGGCGGTCGGTTTCCTGTAAGCCGGCGCGTGCTCTTCTGATAGCGTTGGCTATGGCGGTTATTCCTTCTTCCTGCCCTATGACCCGTTCTTTTAGTTTTTCTTCTATTTTTAGTAATTTATGAATTTCACTTTCTACCATTTTAGATACAGGAATGCCGGTCCACTGGGAAACTACTTCAGCAATATCTTCTTCATCTACTACTTCCTTTAAGATTTTTTGATTTTTTTGCAGTTGGTTTAACTTTGTAGTTTCCTGTTCTAATTGCTTATTCAAATCCGTTAGTGTTCCATACCTTAATTCAGCTGTTTTTCCTAAATCACCGATACGTTCGGCTTTTTCTGCTGCAATTTTAGTTTGTTCTATTTTTTCTTTTATCTGACGAATTTTTTGTATATTTTCTTTTTCTTTTTGCCAGTGTAGTTTCATCGGAGTAACTTCTTCTTTCAAATTGGCTAATTGTTTGTCTAACGTTTTTAATTTTTCTTTACAGGAAGAGCTGTTTTCTTTTTTCAAAGCTTTTTTTTCTATTTCTCCCCGTCTTATTTTTCTTTCCAGCTCATCTATTTCAGAAGGCATACTATCTATTTCTATACGCAAACGGGAGGCAGCTTCGTCTACCAGGTCAATGGCTTTATCCGGCAGGAAGCGGCCGGAAATATAACGATGGGAAAGAACGGCAGCAGCAATAAGGGCATCGTCTTTTATTTTGATTCCGTGATGAACTTCATAACGTTCCTTAAGTCCTCTTAAAATGGCAATAGTGTTATCTACATTTGGTTCTCCAATGTAAATTGGTTGAAAGCGCCTTTCTAAGGCGGCGTCTTTTTCAATATGTTTACGGTATTCGTTTAGAGTAGTTGAGCCGATACAGCGTAATTCTCCTCTGGCTAAAGCCGGTTTGAGCATGTTAGATGCGTCCATTGACCCTTCGGCAGAACCTGCTCCTACTAATGTATGCAGTTCATCGATAAAGAGAATGATTTGTCCTTTTGCCTGGTCAATTTGTTTTAGTACGGCTTTCAATCTGTCTTCAAATTCTCCGCGATATTTTGTTCCGGCAATGAGTGAGCCTAAATCAAGGGTAAGAATTTTTTTATTCTTAAGGCTATCGGGTACATCGTTACTAATCAATCGTTGGGCTAAACCTTCGGCAATAGCGGTTTTTCCCACACCGGGTTCACCGATTAAAACAGGGTTATTTTTTGTTCTTCGGGAAAGAACCTGAATTATTCTCCTGATTTCTTCGTCTCTGCCGATTACCGGATCCAGTTTTTTTTGCCTTGCCAGTTCCGTTAAATTAACCGCGTATTTTTCCAAAACTTTGTATTTTGTTTCAGGATTGGGGCTGTCAACTTTTTG
>JAGLYT010000312.1 GCA_023132075.1 bacterium | reverse complement strand
TTGGATATAAATATGGCATTCCCATGGATGTGGATATTATTATGGATGTAAGATTTTTACCTAATCCACAATATGTAGAAAGTATAAGCCGTTTTACAGGTAATGAAAGTGAGGTTAGTGATTTTGTGTTGAATAAAAGTTCCACTAAAAAATTCTTGAAAAAGTTTTTTGATTTAATAATATTCTTATTGCCACGCTATATAAAGGAAGGAAAGTCTTATTTGTCTATAGCTGTCGGATGTACGGGTGGGAGGCATCGTTCTGTAGTGATTGTTAATGAATTGAAAAGTCTTTTAGAAAAAAAGGGTGTAAATATAAAATCGCGGCATCGTGATGTAGAAAAAAAATAAGTCTGTTTTTTTTTCTCTAAAATGTTAGATCGTGAAAAAATTTAAGGATTTAAAGTTTAAAAAAGAATGATGCCGATGAAAAAGCAAGAAAATGAATTAATAGGAATAATAATTATTACTCATTGTAATTTCGGTAAAGAGTTGTTTTCTGTAGTAGAAGAAATCATAGGTAATCAGGAAAAAGTAGAAGTGGTTTCTCTTTTCTCTAATGATAATTTGGATACAGCAAGAAAAAAATTAAAGGAAGCAAAAGAAAAAGTATGCGGGGAGAAAGGGATATTGATTTTTGCTGATATGTTTGGAGGAACACCTTGTAATGCCTGTTTTCCTTTTATACAGGAAGACAAATTAGAAATTATAAGCGGTGTTAATTTGCCGATATTGTTAAAAACGTTTTCACTTCGGTCAAAAATGGAACTTTCTTTATTGGTTAAAGAGGTTTGTCGGAAAGGAAAAGAAAGCATAATAGATACCAAAAGTGTTTTTTTAGAGAGGTTGGAAAAAAAGTGAATTTGGTTTTAATACGTATAGATGATCGGCTTATCCACGGTCAAATAGTGGAAGGATGGCTTAAACATATTGATGTGAATTGTATTATGATTGTTAATGATAAAATATCACGTGATCCGATGCAAAAAGTTTTATTTAAAATGGTAGTTCCTTCTTATATTAAAGTTGAAGTTTTTAGTTTTGAAGAAGTTGCGGAAAAAGTAAAAAATAAATATTTTGATAAATATAATTTTTTGATTCTGGTGACCTCTCCCCATGATGTTTTAAGATTAATAAAAGTAGGGTTGGAATTGGATTCCGTTAATGTAGGTGGGATGCATTATTCGTCAGGGAAAAAATATATTTTGCCTTCCATTTCAATTGATGAAGAAGATAAAAATGCTTTTTTAAAACTTGAACATTTAGGGGTAAATTTAGAAGTGAGATTGCTTCCATTGGATGATCGCAAAAACATTATGGATTATATTAAATAAAGGAGATAATAGGTTGTCTGTCATTCCATAATAATAGACAAAAACTATATGGTATGGAAATTAAAGTATCCCAAAGATTTGAAAGGTAGATTTATACTTTATCGGTTAAGAGTGAAAAATGAAAAAAATATACTTTACTTTTGGAATTCATAACCATCAACCTGTAGGAAATTTTGAGCATGTTTTCCATTGGGCATGTAAAAATGCTTATTTACCCTTTTTAAAAATATTAAAAGAGTATCCTCATGTGAAAATAACCCTACATTGTTCGGGGATACTTTTCTGCTGGATAAAAAAAAATTATCCTGCTCTATTTGAAGATATTGCTTCAATGGCAAATAGCGGACAGGTAGAGATAATGACCGGGGGCTTTTATGAGCCAATATTACCTTTTTTACCCGATAGGGATAAAATAGGTCAGATTGAAAAACTAACTAAATTTATAAAGGAAAATATAGGTTGTCGACCAAAGGGAATATGGTTAGCGGAAAGGATTTGGGATCAACATCTGGTTAAAGTGTTGGTTAAAACAGGCATAGAATATGTTGCCCTTGATGATACCCATTTTAAAATGGCTGGCCTTAGTGATGCTGATTTAGGGGGGTATTATACTACAGAGCAAGAGG
>JAGLYT010000311.1 GCA_023132075.1 bacterium | reverse complement strand
GAAACACATTTTGCCTTTATTTTTAGATAATATAAAAAAGGGCTAACTATGTTTAGGAGAAAACAAAATGAAAAAAATGGTAAGTAATTTCCCCCTTTGAAAAAGGGGGTTAGGGGGATTTATTTAGGGTGTTAAAATATAATGTGAGGCTAAAACACAGTGCTCGTCGATTACGCAGGGAAATGACAAATAGTGAGAGGGCGTTGTGGACACGATTACGGAGAAAACAAGTTTTGAATATTCAATTTTATCGGCAGAAGTCCATTGGGGACTATATTGTAGATTTTTATGCATCCCAAGCAAGGATTGTAGTGGAAGTGGATGGATCACAACATATGGAATCAGATCAGGAACAGAAAGATGCACAACGAGATATATACTTGAAGAACAAGGGATTATGTGTTTTGCGTTTTAATAATCTACAAGTCTTGCAAGAACTAGATTCTGTTATGGAAGTGATTTATCTGGCAGTAAAAGAAAGAATGTGGACTAAAAATCCCCCTAGCCCCCTTTTTCAAAGGGGGAAGAAAACGTAGAAGCATTTATTTTAATATAAATGAAAAATATAAACCAAAAAACAAAAAAGAGGGAAGAAAATGAATAAAACATTAGTTGATTATCAGGAATGGATACAGAATAAAATAAAGAAAGATGAATATGAAAAATATTTAAATGACGGAAAAGATTTTATCAATGAAGAAGAAATTGTGGAAAAATTACGGACAGAAAAAAAATCCGATGCTAAAAAAATAAGGGATATTTTACAGAAATCTTTGGCTGTTCAAACTTTGACTCCGGAGGAAACAGCCTGTCTTTTAAATGTAGAGGATAAAGAATTATGGCAGGAAATGCAGGATGTTGCATCCAGGGTTAAGAAAAAAGTTTATGATAACCGCATCGTTACTTTCGCTCCTCTTTACTTAAGTAATCTTTGTGTCAATAATTGCCTTTATTGTGCTTTTAGAAAAGACAATATTGCAGTAAAAAGAAGAAAGCTTAATTTAGAAGAGGTCAAAAAAGAAACCCAGGTATTAACCGGTAAAATAGGGCATAAACGATTGATTGTTGTTTACGGAGAACATCCCGAGACGGATATTGATTATATGATGGAAACCATCAAGGCTATTTATAGCGTTAAAGAGAAAACAAAAAGCGGTTGGGGACAAATCAGACGGGTAAATGTGAATGCTGCTCCTTTATCTATCGAAAAGCTCAAAAAATTGAAAAAAGCAGGACTGGGTACTTTTCAGGTTTTTCAGGAAACATACCATCATCAGACTTACCGGAAAGTGCATCCGGCCGGAACGATAAAAGGAGATTATAACTGGCGGATTTATTGTATGCATCGGGCAATGGAGGCAGGAATAGATGATGTAGGAATTGGGGTCCTTTTTGGTTTATATGATTGGAGGTTTGAAGCAATGGGTTTGTTGTATCATGCCCGGGAATTAGAAAGACGTTTTGGCATAGGGCCTCATACGATTTCCTTTCCCCGGTTGCAGCCGGCAGCCAATACTCCGTTTATTCAGGAGGCAAAGTATAAGGTTTCAGACCAGGATTTTAAAAAACTGATTGCCGTAATCAGGCTGTCGGTTCCCTATACCGGAATGATACTTACTGCCCGCGAGCCGGCCAATATCCGGCGGGAGACAATAGCAATCGGGACCACCCAGACAGATGCCTCAACCCGGATCGGCATCGGCGCCTACAGCGACAGATATAACCAGCAAGAGGCAGAAAGACAACAGTTTCTCCTGGGAGATACAAGGAGTTTGGATGAGGTAATAAAGGCACTGGCCGGGATGGGTTATATAACTTCTTTTTGCACTGCCGGATACAGGTGCGGGAGGACAGGCAAGAAGATTATGGAATTACTGAAAAGCGGACAGGAAGGGCAATTTTGCAAACTTAACGCAATTTTAACCTTTAGAGAATGGCTGGATGATTTTGCCAGTCAGAAGAC
>JAGLYT010000310.1 GCA_023132075.1 bacterium | reverse complement strand
TAGATGATGGCTCAACAGATAAAACCAGACAACTAATTATTTCCTATGGTTCAAGAATAAAATATTTTTATCAGGAAAATACAGGGTTACCCGCTAAAGCGAGAAATAGGGGGATACGGGAAGCAACAGGAGAATATATTGCATTTCTGGATAGTGATGATAAATGGGCAAAAGATAAACTGGCTAAACAGATAGAAATTTTTGAGAGGTTTCCGCAAGTAGATTTGACCTTTACCGGTATAAAAATTATTGATAAAGAAGGAAATGTTTTAAGAAGAAAAAAAGGGGAATTTATAAAGGAAAATGTCTTACTTTCTTTGGTAGAAAAGGGAAATTTTATTGCTAATTCCAGTGTAATGGTTAGGAGAAAAGCACTCTTGAAGGTCGGAATGCTTGATGAGGATGAAAGAATCAGAGGGTCGGAAGATTTTCTTCTCTGGATTAAATTAGCTGTTAATCATAAATTTTATTCCATTGGTAAAGAATTAACTCTATATCGAAAAAATGCGGATAGTATTTGTACCCCTTTAAGTATAAAAACAGCTTATGATAAAATTTTTTTAAAAAAAGAGATTTATTGTCGTATCAGGAAAATTCGTGGCCGGTGTTTATCCCGTTTGCATTATGAATTATCCCGGTATTATTTTTCTCATCAGGATTTTTCTAAAGCAAGAAAAGAGTTTTTTAAAGCATTTTTGAATTATCCCGGCTGTTTGTTATGGTATCTTTTTTTTATAATGAGTTTGTTGTGTTCAGGGTGGTTGAAGGCAAAAATCAAACTATGGGCAGCAGGATAAAAAAAAGATTAAAAATTATTAATCTTGAAGTTATTTTTTTATACAGATAATATATTTAGTTAAGGATTAACTTGATAAAAATGATAAATATTCTACATTTAATAACTAGTTTAAATATAGGAGGAACGGAGAATTATCTTTTAACGTTGGTTAAAGAACAAAAAAATAAATTTAACATTTCAATTGGATATTTAAAAGAAAAAGGATTAATCGGAGAAAAATTAGAAGAAGCAGGAATGAAGGTATATAAATTAAATTCTTTGTACAAGATTTACCATTTTATTAAAACACAAAAAATTAATATTTTACATACCCATCTCTACAGAGCGAATATTTTAGGACGGATAATAGGAAAGATTGCTTCTGTGCCTATTATTATTTCCAGTCAACAGTCAGTAGATATTTGGAAAAAATTTTATCATGTTTGGATGGATAGATTTACTGCTCGTTTTGCAGATTGTATTATTAGCAATTCTAAAGAGGCTAAAGATGTTTTATCCTGTAGAGACAAGGTGAGTGCTCAAAAAATCAATGTGGTTTACAATGGAATAAACATAAATGATTTTAATCCCAAACTTAAAAATGATTTTAGTAAAAAAGAATGGGGGGTGGAACAACAGGATTTTGTGGTAGGCACCGTTTTAAGGTTACATCGGGAAAAGGGGGCACATTATCTACCGAAAATAATAACAAGGGTAAAAGAAAAAATTCCTTCGGTAAAATTTTTAGTTATCGGTGATGGACCGTTAAAAGAAAAAATAGAGGAAGAAATTAAAAAATTATCTCTTAATAAAAATGTTATTATGGCCGGTTGGATATCTTCGGAGAACATTCCGTCAGTGCTTTCTTTTTTTGATTTGTTTTTTTTGCCTTCAAAGGAAGAAAGTTTCCCACAGGTCATTCTTGAGGCAATGGCTATGGCTAAACCGGTAGTAGCTACTCAGGTAGGGGGGGTAAGCGAAGCTGTTTTAGATGGGATTACCGGAAAACTAGTTCCTTCCGGTGATTGGTCGGCTTTAGCTGAAAGTATAGTCTGGATGTTTAATCATCAGGATGAAAGAAATCAAATGGGGAATGAAGGTAGAAATCGGGTAGTTAAATTATTTAGTATGCATAATATGATTAGCAAAACACAGAAAATATATGAGGATTTAATTAAGGATAAGCTGTAAAGATGGGTAAAAGACAACAGATAGTTCATGGACAAACGATAAAAGACAGGCACAAAGGCATCAAG
>JAGLYT010000031.1 GCA_023132075.1 bacterium | reverse complement strand
TTGTTGGTTCAATGAAAGTAATTTTCTAAAATATTTTGTACAGAAAACCGATACCCCCGGAATAAAAATTTTTTCCGGGGGTATTTTATTTATTTTTCTTATTCCGGTTGCTTTTTTTATAGCTATGAACATCATTTTTATTCCTTATGAGGAAAAGGCAATGGAAGAGACTTTTGGCCGGGAATATTTGAATTATAAAAATCGTGTTAGACGGTGGTTTTAAAAGTAGAAAATTTTATATTTTGTGAATTTTTTTCTAATTTTATTTTGGGAAGGACTGATTTATGGAGCGGAATAGTGAAAAAGTAAAAGAACAAAGAATAAAAGACCTAAAAGAAATTGCTATCGTGATAGATACCTGGGATGATGTCTTTTCGGATTTCGATCCCAGGCCGTTAAATATGCGTACAGTATCAGGGGATTTTATTGAGGAGTTAAAAAAACGTTATAGAGAAACCCGGACCGGCAATTTTGTAATTACTATTTATGCTCCTATTGTCTTAAAAGATGAAAAATCAGAATACATGGTTAGACAGCGATTGAAAAAGCATTTTTACCATATGTTTTTGCAAAAGAAAAAAAGGATTACCCTCCTTCGTATTCGGGGAGCAATATTTGTTCTTGTTGGAATTTGTTCTTTGAGTTTTTTGACGATGGCTACCTATTTAAAATTTTTGAATGTTCTTACTCTTGATGTTTTAGGTATTATTCTTATGCCTCTGGGATGGTTTGGTTTTTGGGAAGGGCTTTCTAAACTTATAGATAATTCCCCTGTTTTTATCCAGGAGGAAATGTTGTTTGGTAAGATGTCAAAAGCGGTTTACCGCTTTAAATATATAGAGGATAAAAATTAAAACCGGAGGGTTGATTGATGGGGTTTAAAAAGTATTTTTGTGGGAATGAAAAAGAAAGAATGCCTGATAGGTCATTTAAAATAATGTCTTTTTTCTTTAAACTGTCAGATATCTTTTTCTCGGTTGATAAACGAATGGATACCTTTGGTATTAAAGAAAATTTTACGGTAATAGATTATGGGTGCGGTCCCGGAAGGCATTTAAAAAGAGCATCTTGTTTAGTGGGTGAAAAGGGTAAAGTATATGCTGTGGATGTTCACAAATTAGCAATAAGGTCGGTAGAAAAAAAAATAGAAGAATATGATTTAAGAAATGTTGTGCCGATGTTAGCAAATGGATATTTTTGTAATATTAATGCTCATACTGCTGATATGATTTACGCATTAGATATGTTTCATATGATTAAAACTCCTCTTTCTTTTTTGAAAGAATTACATCGTTTATTAAAAAAAGACGGATTTTTAATCATTGAAGATGGACATCAGTCTCGTAATGAAACAAAAACAAAGATAAATAATTCAAAAATTTGGAATATTGTGAAAGAGTCGAAAAAACATTTAAAGTGTAGTCCTATTTAAGCTTAAAAAATGATTTTTAAGAGAGCGGAAATATTTTTTTTCTTAATTTTAGTGGATGGGACGAGAAAATAATTTTCAACAAACTTTATTATTGAAGACAGACAAATTGATATGTTATAATTATTAAAAGAAAAGATAAGGTTTTATTGTGGATATCATAGTGTGCCAAAGGGGAATTGAATAATTAAAGGAGATAGAGTGCCAATGAAGCACTTAAGCCGAATATGTGGGTTAAGTAGCAGTGTTTTGTTACTTTTCATTTTTGGATGTACACAATTATTTTTTTCTGCAAAGATTGACCCTGTTTTAGAGAAAAAAATAGTTTTATATTTAAAGATAATTGAAGTTTTTTCGGATACTTCTTACTGTGCCGATTATTATTCTGAATTATCCATGATGTACAATGAATTAGGAAAGATAACGGAAACCCGGGAATATAATGAGAAATGGGTAGATTGTGTAAGAAAAGAAAATACTTCCGGAGATATAGAAAAAAGCTGTGATTTGGCTTGCTATGAAAAAGTCTTAAAGGTTTGTGATAAGTTTATTTCTTCCGACCCGAATTTTGTCTATGCCTATATTGAAAAAGCAAATGTCTGTATGATATTACAACGAATAGACGAAGCTTTTAAAATTATGAATAAAGCAGTTGCTTCTAACCCGGGAAATGTTGAAGTATATACTTTTCGTTCTGCTATGTATGCCAAAATTCATCAGGAAGAAAAATCCCGGATGGATGAAAAAAAAGCAGAAGAATTATTGGCTCAAAAAGTAGAAGAGGAGTAGCTTTTATTATTACTATTTGTGAGCTAAAATAGAATATCCTAGTACTAATTAAGGAGGTTTCTTTGGGGGTAATTGGGCAGAGAATTTGGTCGATAAGCTGGATGGTGATGGTTGTTGTTATAGGGGTATATTTTGTTTTGTTAGTTTTTTTGCTAATGTTTCAATCCGATCTTATTTATTTCCCCCAGCGTGAAATTACATTTCTACCCGGGGCAATGGGATTATCCTACGAAGATGTTTATTTTAAAACTACTGATGGAGTAAAACTTCATGGTTGGTTTGTACCCGCAGAAAGGGCCAGGGGAGTGGTTTTATTCTGTCATGGTAATGCCGGTAATATTTCACATCGGTTGGAAACCATTCAAATATTTAATCGTTTGGGATTAGATACGTTTATTTTTGATTATCGTGGTTATGGTAATAGTGAAGGTAGAATTAGTGAAGAAGGTACTTATCTTGATGTAGAAGCAGCATGGCAGTATCTTGTTAGTGACCAAAAGATAAGTGCTGATAGAATTATTATTTGGGGCAGGTCTCTGGGTGGTTCCATTGCTGCCTGGATAGGGCAAAAACACACAGCTAAATTGCTTATTTTAGAATCTGTATTTACTTCTGTCCCGGATATGGGAGCTGAAATATACCCTTTTTTTCCGGTTAGATTATTGGCGCGTTTTAAATACAAAACTATAGATTATTTGAAACAAGTAAATTCTCCGGTTTTAATCATACATAGCCCTGAAGATGAAATAATTCCTTTTGTTCATGGACGGCGGCTATTTGAAGCGGCAAACGAACCTAAGAAATTTCTTGAAATTAGTGGTTCACACAATGAGGGTTTTGTTCTTTCGGGAAAACGCTATGAAAATGGGTTGGATTCTTTTATTACTGAGTATATCGAGAAATAAAGAAACAGAAAAATAAAGGACAAATTAACCGAAACGGGTTTATTTTTGAGTTGATTATTATGGAAGAAATGAAATGTGGAATTTGTAATAACTTAAGAGGCAATAAATTCTATGAAGTGCAGGAAAAGATGTTTGGATGGGGAGATAAATTTGTTTATTTTCAGTGTGCAAAATGTGAATGCCTGCAAATTTCGAAAGTCCCCTTAAATATCTCAAAATATTATTCACCGGATTATTACAGCTTTTCTCTTGCCGGGTCTAATCAATTCACAAGTCCAATTAAGAAACTGGTAAAAAAATTAAGAGACAGGTATGCTGTTTTTAATAAAGGAATTATTGGTAAATTAATTTATAGGGGCTTTCCTAACGAATGGTTGCGTAGTTTATTTTATCTTCAAAGCTTATCAAAGGTTAATTTAAGCAAGGAGACAAAGATATTAGATGTTGGATGTGGAGCAGGTTCTTTTCTGGAAACACTTAGTCAAATGGGTTTTAAAAATTTGATGGGAGTTGACCCGTATATTAAAGAAGATATTAAGTATAATAATGGATTAAAGGTAATTAAAAAAACAATTTGTAATCTTTATGGAAAATGGGATTTAATAATGATGCATCATTCCTTTGAGCATATGCCGGAGCAATTAAATACTCTTCAGGTTATAGCAGGGTTATTATCGGAAAATGGTGTTTGTTTGATTGTAATTCCCACTGTTTCTTCTTATGTCTGGGAACGTTATCGTACCGATTGGGTACAACTCGATGCTCCAAGACATTTGTTTCTTCATTCTAAAAAAAGTGTCGGAATATTAGCCCAAAAAGCAGGTCTTAATCTGGAAAAAATTGTTTATAATTCAACGGATTTTCAGTTTTGGGGAAGTGAACAATATCTAAAGAGTATTCCTTTAATGTCTAATCGGTCATATGTCGTAAATCCTTCAAATTCAATTTTTTCAAGGGCAGAAATTAAAGCTTTTAGGCTAAAAGCAGAGAAATTAAATGCAGAAAACCGGGGAGACCAGGCCGCATTTTATTTAAGGAAAAATAGAATTTAATCAATCTAAGAGGATTAAAAGTAGAAAAACAAGAATATATTGACATTTTCCTCATCATTTGTTAGATTAGAAGAGAGAATAGTTGGGATTATCGGGTTTAGAGGAAGAGGGAAATAAAACAGGAATAGGAATAAAAATATAAAATGGACAAGGATAAAGGAATGAAGGAAGTGCGTAAAAAATTAAACAGTCTTGAAGAACAGAAAAAAAAGGCGTTAAAAGATTTATTGTTACCCTTATCTTTTTTTATTGTTGTTATTGTGGTAATTTTCTTAAATGAGATATTGGATTTACCCCATACAGTTTTTTGTGCACCGGATACCCCTATTAACTGGGTGGAATTATTGATAGAAGGGAGTATGTGTTTTGTGGTATCCATTTTTTTTCTAATGATTTTTTATAAAAATAATTTAAAACGATATCAATCGGAGACAAGGCTTTGTAGTGAACATGAGCGTGTTGTGTTCCTAAATGATTTAATGGACCATGACATTAGTAATATGATTCAGATTATTTTTAACTATCTATTGTTTTTATCAAAAAAACCGAAATTATCAGATGAATTTAGAAAAATTATCGAGGTTCCTTTAAGTCAAATTAGAAGGATTGTAACATTAATATCCAATGTGCGTAAATTATCGAAAGTTTCGGGCAAAGGGGAAAAAACAGAAAAAATTGATATATATAATATATTAATGCGTGTTATAGATTCAATTAAATCCGGTTTCCCTGATAAAAAAATTGATATTAAACATAGTTTACTACCCGGAGAGGTTATTATTGAGGGAAATGAGTTAATAGAAGACGTAATTAGTAATTTGCTTCAAAATGCAGTTAAGTTTAATCGGCAGGAAAAGGTTGTCATAGAAATTAGCCATAGTTTGTCAACGGATGAAGGGTTTTGGAAAATAGAATTTAAAGATAATGGCCCGGGAATATCGGATAGGATGAAAGAAAAAATTTTTAATAGATTACAACGGGGAGATGAGAGCGTTGGTGGCTCAGGCCTCGGACTTACTCTGGTGAGGCAAATAGTTGAGGGATGGAGTGGGAAAATATGGGTGGAGGATAGAATTAAAGGGGATATTATAAAAGGAAGTAATTTTGTTGTTGTCCTTCCCAGAAGTAATTGATGTAATTACATTGTTTTATTATTAAAGCCTGCCATATTTGTTAATTATCCCAATTATGATGTGGAAACTAAAAAAAGATAAAATTCTAAAAATAAATAAAAACAGTGTGGTTAAATAAAATTAATATGAAAATCACTATTATATATGATAATGAAGTAAATAAAGACAAAATGAATCTTAAGGCCGATTGGGGGTTTGCTTGTCTGGTAGAAGTGTATGGCCGGAAAATATTGTTTGATACCGGGGGAAATGGAGATATCCTTCTCCATAACATGGAAAAACTTAATATAAATCCATCCCTGATCGAAGAAGTTTTTATTTCTCATAATCATTGGGATCATACCGGGGGACTTTCCGATTTTCTTAAAATAAATCCGGTGAAGGTTTATATTCCGGTTTCTGCCTCTGAACTTCATCAAGCGAAAGAAGTGGTTAAAGTAAAAGAAGCATTTAAAATTCACGAGAATATTTTTTCCACAGGTGAATTGGGAAATACAGAACAATCTCTTATAGTTAAAACCGTAGAAGGAATCATTGTGATTGTGGGATGTTCTCATCCGGGAATTAAATCTATTTTGGATTCAACTTCTCCGTGGGGAAAACCTTATGCAATTATTGGGGGGATGCATGGATTTAAAGAATTTAATTTAGTTGAAGGTTTAGAATTAATTTGTCCCACTCATTGTACACAATATCAATCGGAAATAAAATCACTTTATCCCCAAAAGTATGTTAGCGGAGGAGTGGGGAAAGTGATAGAGATATGAAGGTTGTGAAAGCGTCGGTTGAGAATATTGCCGGCGATCTGTTAACTGGAATAACAGGTTTTTTTAATTAGACAATAAAAGAGATTTATTAATGGATTTTTTGAACGCTTTAGATGTTAAATTATTTTATTTTATAAATCGGGGATTGGAGAATAACTTCTTTGATTTAATTATGCCGATAATTACCAATGTCAGATATTGGCGGATACCGTTAATAATAATATTTTTGAGTTTGTTTATCTGGGGCAATGAAAAAGGAAAAAAGACTTTTTTGCTTTGCCTGATTACGTTAATTTTAAGTGATCAAGTAAGCAGTAGATTACTAAAGCCTTTATTTCACCGCTTACGACCGTACAAGGTTTTAGATGATGTGCATCAATTGGTAGGTTCCGGCGGGTTTTCTTTGCCTTCTTCTCATGCCGCTAATATTTTTTCTATGGCGATGGTAATAACTTATATTTGGCGTCGGGTATGGATTGGTTTTTTGGTTTTCGGGATAGCAGTAGTAGTGGGTTTTTCCCGTGTTTATGTAGGAGTGCATTATCCCCTGGATGTTGCCGCAGGTGTTATCGTGGGAGGGGTCTGTGTGCTATTGTCTATTCAGATATTTAAAGGTTTTAAATGGGAGTTCTTGAAAAGAAAGAGAGCCTCTTCCAAATCCCGTTCCAATGCGGGTTTGGAATAGAGTTTCCAAACCCGCATTGGAACAAGGTGCGGCGGGGTTAATCTTGACAAGAATATATAAATAAAGTATTATAAAAAAACTTTAATAAATCATGTCGTTTGTTAACGAAAATTTCGTTTATCGATTAGTAATTTAAAAGGAGATAAAAGGTGACTGAAGATATTAATTCATTAATTTTACAAAGGAAGGATAAATTAGCGGAATTATACGAAAAGGGAGTAAATCCTTTTCCTCACAAATTTGAGGGTAAATGTAAGTCTATTGACCTTAACGAAGAATTTAAATCCCTGAATAATGGAGAAGAAAGCGATAAACGGGTATCTTTTGCCGGGCGGATGATATCCAGGCGTATTATGGGAAAAGTCAGTTTTTCTCATCTTAAAGATGGTTGGGGAAAGGTGCAGATTTATGTTGGTAAAAATGATTTGGGAGAGGAAAACTACCTTTTTTATAAAAGAATGGATATAGGTGATTTTGTTGGAGTGGAAGGCAAAGTTTTTAAAACAAGAACAGGGGAAATTACTATCCATGCGGATAAATTAATTTTATTGGCCAAATCGTTGCGTGTTTTACCGGAAAAATGGCATGGTTTGAAAGACACGGAAATTCGCTATCGTCAGCGATATGTAGATTTAATTATGAACGACAGGGCAAAGGAAATTTTTGTTATACGCAGCAGAATAATAAAGATGATAAGGCAGTTTTTGGATAAGAGGGATTTTCTGGAAGTGGAAACCCCGATGATGCAATCTGTTGTGGGAGGGGCTACCGCTAAACCTTTTGTTACTCATCATAATGCATTAAATATGGATTTGTTTTTGCGGGTTGCTCCTGAATTATATCTTAAACGATTAATTGTCGGGGGAATGGAAAGGGTCTATGAGTTAAATAAAAATTTCAGGAATGAAGGTATTTCTACCCGGCACAATCCTGAATTTACTATGCTGGAAATATATCAGTCGTATAGCGATTATAATGAAATGATGGAAGTTTGTGAGGAAATGCTCGTCGGTATTACTAAAGAAATTTTCGGGAAATTGGAGATTGAATATAAAGGGAATAAAATAGATTTATCTCCTCCGTGGGAGAGGAAATGTTTTTTTGATTTACTCCACGAAAATACCGGTATTGATTTTAGCAAGGTAGAGGAAAAGAAAGAAATGATGGATATAGCAGATAAACTGAATGTTAAGTATGAGCGGGAAACCAAATCTCATAAAGTTCTCGATCATATTTTTGATGCCTTTGTAGTTCCTAAACTTGTCCAACCCATATTTATAACAGATTATCCTAAATATCTTTCCCCGTTAGCTAAATCAAGGGAGGATAATCCCGAAATAGTAGAAAGATTTGAGTTGTTTATCGGTAATTTTGAATTGGCTAATGCTTATTCAGAGTTAAATGACCCGGGCGAGCAGAAAAAAAGAATGGGAGAACAAATGAAGGCTAAGCAAAAAGGAGACCAGGAAGCACAAATGATGGATGACGATTATATTCGTGCTTTAGAATATGGAATGCCTCCTTGCGGTGGATTGGGGATAGGTATAGATAGATTGGTTATGCTTTTAACCAATTCCAGTTCAATTAGAGAGGTAATTTTGTTTCCACAAATGAAAAAGGAATGATTTAAGGTTTAAATAAAATAATTTATGAATTATGAACTTTTTATTAGTTTAAGGTATTTGATTGCGAAAAGAAAACATGTTTTTGTATCTTTAATTACCGTTATTTCTATCGGAGGAGTGGCTTTGGGAGTGGCGGCATTAATCATTACTCTTTCGGTAATGAATGGGTTTCAAGATGATTTAAGAAATAAAATTCTGGGGATGTCTGCACACGTAGCTGTTTTAGATCAAAAAGGAGACGGAATATCCTTATCAAATTTACAGCAGATAAAAGAAAAAATAAAACAGGAGCAACAGGTTGTCGCTGTAGCTCCTTTTGTATATGGACAGATAATATTAAAAGCGGGAAAAGAGGTGTCGGGATCTGTAATCAAAGGGATTGATCCTTCTCAGGAGACGAAAGTATCTGATATTGCTCAAAAAATTGAGAAAGGAAGTTTGAATTCTTTATTAAGTAATGACTCTTTACCCGGGATTGTTTTGGGGGAAGAATTAGCCAGAAATTTAGGTGTTTTTGTGGATGAAGAAGTTGTTTTGATTTCTCCCTATAGTGTGGTGACACCTCTGGGAATGATGCCCCGGATGAAGAAGTTTAAAGTGGGTGGTATTTTTAGTGTCGGCATGTATGAGTACGATGCTAATATGGCTTTTGTTTCTTTAAGTGTTGCCCAAAATCTTTTTAATTTAAACGATAAAATTACCGGATTAGAAATAAAAATTAAAGATTTATTTAAAGCTAATCAAGTGGCAGCAAACCTTCAGGAAATACTTGGCTATCCTTGTTGGGTACGAAGTTGGATGAGTAGTAACAAAAATTTATTTACTGCATTGAAATTAGAAAAGATTGGAATGTTTATCATTTTGACTTTAATTGTTTTAGTCGCTTCCTTTAATATTATTTCCACTTTGATTCTAATGACTATGGAAAAAGTTAAAGATATTGGAATTCTTAAAGCGATGGGAGCTAAAGACGGGGCAATTATGAATATTTTTTTATGGGAAGGGTTTATTATTGGTTTTTCAGGGACTGTTCTGGGATGTTTTCTGGGGTTTGTTATATCTAAAATATTAGAAAAATACGAATTCATTAAATTACCTGCGGATGTTTATTATATTTCTACCTTTCCGGTAAAAATTCAGGTGATGGATTTTATTTTGGTTGGTTTGGCTGCTGTTTTGATTAGTTTTTTGTCCACTATTTATCCTGCTTATAAGGCATCCCGGTTAGATCCGTGTGAAGCGATTAGGTATGAATAAATGGATAAAATAAGTCTAAATGATTTAGTGGTAAAAAAATGGAAATTATTTTAAAAACAGAGAATCTATGTAAGAATTATTTTCCCGGGGAAGAAGAACTCAAGATTTTAAGGAATGTTAATTTAAGCATAGAAAAGGGAAAAATATATGTTGTTTTTGGCCCTTCAGGGGCAGGAAAAAGCACCTTGCTACATATTTTTGGTACAATAGAAAGACCGAGTGAAGGCAAATTTTTTTTTAACGGAGAAGATATCAGTAATTTTAATAGAGGCCAATTAGCAATTTTGCGCAGCAGGAGAATTGGTTTTGTTTTTCAGTCTCATCATCTTCTTCCGGAATTTACTGCTTTGGAAAATGTTATGATTCCTGCTTTTATAAGGGCAGAGAACATGGAAAGTCAGTCAGAAAAAAGAAATGGAAATAAGGAAGAGATTAAAAAAAGGGCACTGAAAATATTAGAGGAAGTGGGGTTAAAAAACAGAATAAAACATAAACCTTCACAATTATCGGGGGGTGAACAGCAAAGGGTGGCGATAGCTCGTGCATTAATTAATAATCCATCCCTTATTTTAGCTGATGAACCAACGGG
>JAGLYT010000309.1 GCA_023132075.1 bacterium | reverse complement strand
CTGCCAAAATGCCAATCTGCATGGTTTTTATTTCAAGGGATTTGTCGGCTCACCTGTGTTTGATTATGAGAATGTTTATGCAGTAGATAAGCAGGGAAATCGCTATCCGTTGGAAATAAAAAAACTTTCTTCCAAAAAATATGATATTATTCTTGCCGGGGGAAAAGCTTTTGATAATGGAGAGATTACTTATTTTTTTCGTTACGCCAATGATTTGCAAATGAGCGGTAATGTTACTCAAACCGATAGTGAATTTGGGAGATTAGCGGTATTTAACTGGGCACCGGTACAATGGGATGAAGGATTTCAGCATGAAACAGTGACGATTCACTATCCTATTGTGCTTCCTGCAGAAAGTGTAAGCGAAGAAGATTTAAAAAGAATAAAATTTCTTACCGAGAAATATGTTAATAAGCGTTATCTTATAGATTATACTACGGTAAAAGGAAGAGCCGGAGAAAATATCTTTACCGTTAAATTTCATCGCGAAAATTTAACTCCCCGCTATCATTTCCAGATTCAAACCTATTTAAATGCTGCCCTTTTTGAGCTTACTACTATTGCCGGAAAGATGCCCTGGGCTAAAACAGATTTGAAGAAAGCCCGGGAGGTTTATTTTCTCAATCGTTTATTTCCGGGAAGCGTTCTGGCTCAATTACCAATGAGCTTAACTGCTTTTCTTCTTATTGGATTAGTGGTGATAGTGGTTTTTATCATTGTCCCTTTTTTTATTATGACCAGAAAACATCAGTCTATGCTGGTAGCACAAGCCGGAATCTCTAAAGTAAAGTGGGATGGAGATGAGTGGGTGCCGCCAAAAATACAGGTAGGTTCATTTCGTAAAAAAGGAAAAATTTATAAAGACCTCTCAGCGTTGGAGGCAGGACTTCTGCTGGATATTCCTCTTTCGGTTTTATTAGGGATGATAATTGAAAATATGGAGCGAAAAAAACTAATAAAAATAGAAAGTCTTGATCCTATAAGATTGAAGCGGGTTTCTGAGGTATCAATAAGCGAGGACCCTTACGAAGATATGATTTTTCATGCCATTGATACCGATGGCAGTATTCCACAAAAACCGGTCTATGATATGTTTTATTTAATTGCCACAGGGATGGAACAGAAGGTATGGGATTGTGATTTGGAAGCAACAAAGGAATATTATAAAAAACATCTGAATAAAATTTTGAAAGAAAAAAGGAAAGATGCTTTTTACTGGTATGGATATGATGATTACTATTATGGAAATCGTTACCACAGGTATAATTATACAAGGAGCAGAAGATTGGGTAAGGGGTTGGAAGGGAATATCGCTCAGGTAAGTAAATCTTTTTCTACTTTTAGAACTTCTCCTATGTGTTATGACGGGCCTTTTGTGCAAAATGTTTGTCACGATGCCTGTCATTCTGCTTGTCATTCCGCCTGTCACGGGGCCTGTCACGGGGCCTGTGTGAGCAGCGGACATTAGGATGGGGTTTATGAATTATTATGAACAAATAAAATGGGTTGATGAATATATTGACTATGTTTCTCCCTTTATTTATGTAAGAGAGGCAGATAATTTATTGATTAAAATTCCTAATGAAGCTTATAAACTTAATCCGCAGGGGCTAAAAATTTTAAAACATCTTCTTTCCGGGGAAAGTATCTATATGCTTATAGACAGGTATCCGGACAAAGAAAAAGTAGCTTACGATATTCATAATTTTTTTTGTGATTTGCGGGCGCTATTAAAAGGATGTTACCAGGAACGGGTTCCCCGGCGTGCTGTAGAAAAAATTCCTTTCTCTTTACCTTTTAACACGCTTCCTGTTTTAAGTGAAATAGCGGTAACTTATCGCTGTAATTTAGCTTGTAAATTTTGCTATGCTTCCTGTGGATGTACTAAAAAGCAAAACAGTGAAGAAATAAATACAGAGGAAATTAAAGAAGTACTTAATATCATCAAAAATGAAGCAGAAGTTCCCTCTGTGAGTTTCACCGGGGGGGAGCCTACCTTACGGGATGACCTTAAAGAGTTAATTAGCTTTGCTAAATCG
>JAGLYT010000308.1 GCA_023132075.1 bacterium | reverse complement strand
TTTTTTAACGCTAGTTTCTGCTAAAATTTGCTATATCGTTCGAAGCACATTTTACCTTCATTTTTTTGTTTTGAATTTTGAATTTGTTTAGGATTTTGGATTTGTCTGTTTGCGTTTATGCCTATTTGTGATATAGTATTTATGAAGTTAAAAGATAGAAGATAAGGGATAGAAAACATGGATAAGGTTTTAAACTTTGCACAAAATTTATGGCAGGTTTATTTTGTTAATATTTTAGATATTTTAATTGTAGGATATATTTTTTACCGGATTCTTTTATTGATTAAAGGTACGCGGGCTTTTCAGGTGTTGAGGGGGATTCTTATTCTGGTAGGAATTACTGTGATCGCCGATTCGTTGCATTTTACGTTGTTATCATGGGTTTTGACCAGATTCTGGCTTGCCGGAGTGATAGCTCTGGTAATTGTTTTTCAACCGGAATTGCGTGGGGTGTTGGCTCAGTTAGGAAGAAGTAGATTATCGAGGGTATTTTTTAAAGACGATGTTTCCTTTGTTGAAGAAATTATAAAAAGTATAAAAGACGTTGTATTACGGGAGTGGGGAGCTTTGATTGTGCTGGAACAACAAACAGGTTTAAAAAATTTTGTCGAAACAGGGGTTGTGATTAATGGTGAAATTTCTAAGGAATTAATTTGTTCTATTTTTAATCCTAATTCCCCAATGCATGATGGGGCAGTAATTATCAGAAACGATCAAATTACAGCTGCAGGTTGTATCCTTCCCCTTTCTCAAGAACGCAATATAAGTAGAATTTTAGGGACACGCCATCGGGCAGGGGTAGGATTAACCGAGGTTTCTGATGCATGGGTGATTATAGTTTCTGAAGAAACAGGGTTGATTTCTTTAGCTAGAGAAGGGGAATTGGAGAGAGGAGTAGAAATAGATGAACTTAAAAAATTACTCAAGCATAATTTTAAATCCAGATATAGAGAATATCCTTTCTTAAAAAAGTAATATAGTTTCCTTGATCCTGAGCACTTCGCTTTGCTCAGCATAAACTCAGTCGAAGGGTTTTCTGGGGCTTGTAGTTTGCTGTGAGATAAATGATAAATTGTATTTTGTTTTTAGTTTTGGAGACAGGTAAGTTCTTCGGAGGTTAATATTATGGCGAGAGGATGGAAAAAAAATTTAAGTTTTAAAATAGTTGCTTTTGTTTTAGCTGTTGTTTTATGGTTATATCTTAAACTAACTAAGGGATGATATTTGGAATAATAGTAGCAGTTAAAAAAAAGGAGTAGGTAATGCCTAAATTGGGAGTGAATATTGACCATATTGCTACAATAAGACAAGCAAGATTATCTATACAGCCGGATCCTGTTGCTGCGGCGGTTATAGTAGAATTAGCCGGAGCAGATGGAATAACCGTTCATTTAAGAGAAGACAGACGTCACATTCAGGACAGGGATGTTTTCCTGTTGAAAGAAACTATAAAAACCAGGTTGAATTTAGAAATGGCTGCGGTTGATGAAATGGTGAAAATTGCTTCTAAATTAAAGCCGGAGAGTGTTTGTCTTGTGCCGGAAAAAAGGAAAGAGCTAACAACTGAGGGAGGGTTGGATGTTTGTGTTAATAAAAAACATCTGAGAAAGGTTGTTTCTTTTTTACAAAAAAAAGGGATTATGGTAAGTTTATTTATTGATCCCGATTTAAAACAAATAAAAGCAGCGAGTGAAATAAAAGCACAATGTGTGGAATTACACACAGGAGCTTATGCTGAAGCAAAGAAAGAATATACTCAGAAAAAAGAATTAAAACGATTACAGCAGGCAGGAGATTTAGTTGTAAAATCAGGACTGAGATTAAATGCCGGGCATGGATTAGATTATAAAAATGTTGTTCCTGTGGCAGGGATGGAGGGAATAGAGGATTTAAATATTGGTCACAGTATAATAGCCCGGGCGGTTTTAGTTGGATTATATCAGGCAGTAAAAGAAATGAAAAGTTTGATAGGACGGAACAGATAACAGATAGTTAATAGTTATAAATTAGAACAGGGAAAATAAAGGCAAAACATGTTTTTCTCTAGA
>JAGLYT010000307.1 GCA_023132075.1 bacterium | reverse complement strand
TATCAGAAAAATCATAACTGTTTTTTCAAAAATTTTTCTGCGGCATTAATTACTTCGTCCGTTGTAATTAAATTCAAACAATCAAAAGTCTTCTCGGAACATTTATCTTTCGCATGCAAACTACAGGGGCGGCAAGGTAAATCCTTTTGAATTACCGTATTTCCCCCCCCCACGGGCCAAACCCTAAATCCAATGTTGTAGGCCCAAACAAAGCAACTACCGGAACTTTTAATGCCCCAGCTATATGCATCGCTCCTGTATCAGGGGTAATTAAAACCTTACATGTTTTTATTACAGCCATAAGTCCCCTTATGTCCGTTTTTCCAACCATATTAAAAATCTCATGCAATGTATGGGGGCCAAACCCGAAAACAACTTCTCTGCTGAATTTCAAGTCTTCTTCACCACCCAAAAGCACCGGGGTATAATTTTTAGCCAACAATTTTTGAATCAATTCCTTATACTTTGCAGAAGACCACTTTTTAGTTTTATGTTTAGCTCCCAGATTTACCCCTATTAAAACTTGCGGCAGACCACTCCTAACACTTTTTAATTTGATTTTCGCACCTTTAATTTCTTTTTCGGTCAAAAAGATTTGAGGGTTTTTATGTTTACCATTCACACTAACCCGGGATATTGCCTCAAGATAACGCTCAACAGTATGCATTATCGGCTTCTTTAGTTTTTTCCGGTAAACTAAATGTCTCCGGGCAAAAATATCTTTATTGTATCTGACTGTTTTCTTTGCCCCGGAGAAAAAGGTTATTATATTACTTCTGATATTATAATGCAAATCAATTACAGTATCAAACCTTTCTTTTCGGATTTGTTTAATTTTAGCAAGTAAACTATCTTTTTTAGAAAAAGAAATAATCTTATCCAAATAAGGATTTACCTTAAAAACATCAACAAATTCTTCCTTAACCAAAACACATACATAACTATCCGGATATTTTTCTTTGATATTCCGAAAAACCACTGTAGATAAAACTACATCACCCAGCGAACTTAAACGGATTACTAAAACCTTTTTTTTATTTTCAGCCATATTATTTTCATCCTTGAGATAATTCCGTTTTTGTTATTAGCAATAATTAACCTTTCCGGATAAAACATTTAATTTTTCCAGTAAATCCAAAACCTTATCTAGTTTAAGATCTTCATCCAATGAATAATTTTGTTTCTTTATGTTGATATGCTTTTTGCGAAAACAAACCGTATTAAAACCCGAAGACATAAACGAATCTATTATTTTTTTACTTTTATAGTCCATTAAAAAATTTCGGGCAGCCATTCCATTATTAGTTCTAATAAAATATTTTTTATCAAATTCCATATCTCCTGTTTCTATTTCCCGATAAAAACCAATTTTTTTTAAAATTCTTAAAATTTTTCCTTCGTGGTAAATACTTAATTTAAACGGACAATTTAAATAACAATAAACATCTAAAGTGGCCGGATTATTCCGACCGGCAGGTAGAAGTATTATCTTTATTTTTCTTTGCTGATATATTCCGGATAATTGAGGAACAAGATTAAACAAACCACCTTTAATCTTTGCATGGTCAATTCGAACAGCAATTTTTTCAAAAATTTCAAACTTGTTTTTATTTATAATTTTTTTCAACATTATTCACTCCCTTCCACCTCCGATGCAACCAAAACCACTGCTCCGGATACTGCCTTACATATTTTTCCACTACCCGGGTAAAATTAATCATAGTTAATAAAATGTCCTTTTCTTTATCTCCCGTATTTTCGACCTTTACCGGTGGTTCAATAAAAATTCTGTGTGTATGGTCATTCTGACGTATAATAAACATAGGAACAACCGGCACCCTTGTTTTAACAGCATAAATAGCCGCCCCGGGAGCGGTTAACGCCGGATGACCTAAAAAATCAACCAAAATCCCTTTCCCGAATTTTTGATCAATATATATCCCTAAAATGTTTTTCCTTTTAAGCCAAAAAAATGCTTTCTTTGCTGCTGTCTCCCGTGAATCCAGTTTCAATTTTGATGACACTTTCCATTTATCTCTAATTTGCTGTAAT
>JAGLYT010000306.1 GCA_023132075.1 bacterium | reverse complement strand
ATAATTTGTTTGCTGTTTTAAAAAAAGAGGGATTAAAAAAACAGGAAGTAATTGGTAAAATATTCGATCCTAATCTACATCATGCGGTAAGGAATGTGGAATCGGATGAATACGAAGACAATGAAATATTAGAGGAATTACAGAAGGGGTATTTGCTGAAGGATAAAGTTATTCGTCCGGCAATGGTGAAAGTTTCAAAGAAAATAACAAAAAATGAATCTAATGTGCAGGAACAAACATCTAATAATTAAAAAATAATTTAACAAAAAAGGAGGGCAGAAGATATGTCTAAAATTATTGGTATTGATTTAGGAACAAGTAATTCCGCAGCTGCAGCACTGGAGGGTGGAAAGCCTACGATTATTCCTTCCGCCGAAGGAACCAGCTTAGGGGGAAAAGCATTTCCTTCTTATGTGGCTTTTACTAAAGACGGGCAAAAATTAGTAGGTGAGCCGGCACGAAGACAGGCAGTGGTTAATGCTGCAGGGACGATAGTTGCTGCAAAAAGGAAGATGGGGACGAATCATAAATATGAAATCTATGGGAAAGAATATACCCCTCAACAAATTTCTGCTTTCATTTTGCAAAAAATAAAACAGGATGCCGAAGCTTTCTTGGGAGAAGATGTTAAAAAGGCGGTAATTACTGTGCCTGCTTATTTTAATGATAATCAAAGGCAGGCAACCAAAGATGCCGGAACAATTGCCGGATTAGAGGTTCTTCGTATTATTAATGAACCTACTGCAGCTGCGCTTGCCTATGGCCTGGATAAGTCAGATAAAGAACAGAAAATAATGGTTTTTGATTTGGGCGGAGGCACATTGGATGTTACAATTATGGAAATGGCATCTGGTGTTTTTGAAGTGAAATCAACTTCTGGGGATACTCAATTGGGTGGGACAGATATGGATGTTCTGTTGGTGGATTATATAGTTGGCGAGTTTAAAAGAGATACCGGTATAAATTTAAAAAATGATGAAATGGCTATGCAAAGAGTGAGAGAATCTGCGGAGAAAGCTAAAATAGAACTTTCCAGCACTCTAGATACTGATATAAATCTTCCTTACATTACTGCTGATCAGACAGGACCCAAACATTTAGTATTAAATTTGACCAGAGCGAAATTGGAAGAGTTGGTGTCTTCGACAATTGATCGTTGTCGTCATCCGATAGAACAGTCTTTAGCTGATGGCAAATTTAGTGCTTCGGATATTGATCGGGTGATACTTGTAGGTGGTCCTACCAGGATGCCCTGTATTCAAAAATTTGTGGAAAATCTCGTAGGCAAAAAAATGGAAAGAGGTGTTGATCCTATGGAATGTGTAGCTATGGGAGCTTCTATTCAGGGAGGGGTAATTACCGGGGATGTAAAAGATGTTCTTTTGCTTGATGTAATTCCTCTTTCTTTAGGTATTGAAACATTGGGTGGGGTGTTTACCAAATTAATTGATCGTAACACTACTATTCCTACTAAAAAGAGTCAGATATTTTCTACTGCTGCGGACAGTCAGCCGGCAGTAGATATTCATGTTTTACAGGGTGAACGGTCTATGGCATCAAGTAATACCGAGCTTGGGCGCTTTGATCTGGTGGGGATTCCACCTGCTCCACGAGGTGTGCCACAAATAGAGGTAACCTTTGATGTTGATGCTGACGGGATTATGCATGTTTCTGCAAAAGATAAAGGAACAGGGAAAGAACAAAGTATAAAAATTAGTGCTCCGACCAAACTTTCCGAGGAAGAGATAGATAAAATGGTAAAGAATGCGGAAAAGTTTAAGGAAGAAGATAAAAAGAAGAAGGAAGAAACTGAATTGCGCAATGAAACAAATAATTTAGTTTATTCTACGGAAAAATCACTAAAAGAGCATCAGGATAAAGTTAATCAGTCAGAAAAGGAAAAAATTGAAGAGGCCTTAAAACAGGTAAAGGAATCTTTAAAGGGAAGTGATTTGGAAAAAATTAAAAAAGACAAAGAGACACTGCAAAATGCTTCTTATAAATTATCGGAAGCTATATATAAAGAAACTCAGGCAAAACAACAGCAAGCACC